>JAAZDF010000008.1 GCA_012512905.1 Clostridium sp. | reverse complement strand
GCATTCTTTACGATATCAATATACCTATAATCGTTTTTAATAATATAATCTTTTCCTAAATATTTAACCATACATACCCCTCGCCTTTTACTTTAGTAAGTTCTTTGCTTTTTTAAATTATCTAAATCTCTAAGTCTTCTAGTTTCTCTAATTTTTTTACTTTATTGAACCTTTAATCTTTTAGGTCCTTCTAGTCCACTAGGTTCTTTGAGTTCTTTAAATTGTTTAGCTTGTTTTGATTTTTAAGTTCATGTATTCTTTATATTTTTTATTTTCTTTATATTTTTATTTTCTTAATTATCCTTAACCCATACGCTGATTTCCTATTATTATACTTCCTACACCATTATACCTAATATCTACAAGGATTTTCATATAATTTAAAATTCGGTCGCTTAAAACTGTAATTTTAGTTGGGAATAGTTTAAAGCTATATTACTTATCATTTTTAAGTTTTTCTTCTAAATTTATATTGGAATCTATAAAAATAATATTTAATGCTTAAATATCAGTCCAAACTCCTCATTAAAAGCTACCTATCCAGAGTCACCTATTCGAAATTACCTATCAGAACTAAGCCTAGAGAGATCAATATCTTTTTTTATTTAACTCTTAATTTCATTATCTAATAGCAAAGGCATTTTTTAACACATAAAATAAATAAATGTAACCTTTTATGCTTTTATTATTTGGCTAATAATGATAGTATAACTAATATGCTAAAATATAGTAGCTTATAGGATTTATATAAAAATAAAATTTCACTTAAATTAAGGAGGATACGGCCTAGCCGTTAAATTATATGAGAAATATGAAAAAAAATGTGGCAATAGTTATGGTTATAACTATATTTTCAAAGTTTTTTGGTTTCTTTAGAGAAGTAGCTTTAAGTTATTACTATGGTGCAGGTCCTGTAACTGATGCTTATCTTACAGCTATGGTTATACCAGGAGTTCTCTTTACTCTTGTAGGTACAGGCCTTTCTACAACATTTATACCTATCTTTAATAAAATTATGACTAAAGAAGGCGAGAAAGAGGCAAATGTATTTACATCTAATATAATAAATATCGTCCTAGTTTTTGCAACGATTATAGTTTTACTGGTAATGCTTTTTACAAAACCTGTAATTATGCTTTTCGCACCAGGCTTTATAAAGAGTCCTGAGTCTTTAAGCCTTGCTATACAGTTTACAAGAATAAGTATTTTTGGTGTATATTTCTCAGGAATTATATATATATTTAATTCTTTTTTACAAACAAAAAACAGTTTTTTAATACCAGCTATGCTTGGAATACCAATGAACTTTGTTACAATAATTTCTTATGTTATTGCATCAAAAACTTCTGATAATATTCTTGCATACGGTATTGTAATATCTATGGTATTACAAGTACTAATCCTTATACCTGCTGCTATTAAACTTCATTTTAAGTATACCTTTAAACTTGATTTTAAAGATAAATATATAAGGCAGATGCTATTTCTCGCAATTCCAGTATTTATTGGATCTTCTGTAAACCAGTTAAATACTATTGTTGATAAAAATATGGCATCCCGGCTTCAAACTGGAACAATATCAGCTCTTAATTATTCAAATAAACTAAATGGCTTTATACAGGGACTATTTGTTATGCCAATAGCTACTGTTATGTATCCAACTATATCTAAAATGGCAATTGATAAAAATGAAAAGGGACTTAAAAACACAATCAATAAATCAGTTATTCTTATAAGTCTTTTTGTAATACCTGCAACAATAGGCGCTATGCTTTTAAGCAAACCAATAGTAGACCTTCTCTTTTTAAGGGGAGAGTTTACCCAAGCCGCGTCTTTAATGACAAGTAAAGCACTCTTTTACTATTCTATAGGAATGCTATTCTTTGCTCTTTCCATGATATTTGGAAGAGTATTTTACTCTTATAATGATACAAAAACCCCTATGGTTATTGGTATAATAGGTGTTGTTATAAATATAGTTTTAAATATCCTATTAATAGGACCTCTTGGAATAGGTGGACTTGCCTTAGCTACAAGTCTTTCATCAGCAGCTTCTACAAGTATACTTATTTTAAGACTCAGAAAAAAGATTCCAAGCTTTGGCTTTAAAGAAGTTCTTGGAAAGATGATTAAAATAACACTCGCATCTCTTATAATGGGCGCTGAAGTTTACCTTAGCTTTAATTACTTTAATTCTTTTATGAGTCAAAACCTCTCTGCAATACTTTCTATTGCTACAGGGGGAATTGTGTATCTTGGAATTATACTAGTAATTGGAATAGATGAAGTTAAAGATGTAATTGAAATGGCAAAAGCTAGAATAGGAAAAAAATAATATAGAGTCTATGCAATCAAAAAAATTTGATACGGAATTTACCAAATATACAGAGATAAATAAATATAAAGATATAAAGACAAAAAGACATAAATACATAAATATATAAAGGCATAATTAAACAAAGATACAAAAACACAAAAACAAACATAAAGCTCGAAGTCACTAGAAGCTCCATCAAGAGATATTAAAGAAATACCCAAACTTAAATTATTATAAAAGACTTAAAAGAGAAAAGATCCATAGTTTTTGACAAATTTACAAGTTAACTCGACAATACTATGGAACCAATCTCAAAAATACTATATAATTAACTATAGAGGTTTATTTTTAATAGAACTTCTTATATCTTGTTTAGAGATATAAATATGAAAGGTGGTTTTATAATTGGCATTAGTAACAACAAAAGAAATGTTTAAAAAAGCTTATGAAGGAAACTATTCAATTGGTGCTTTTAATATCAATAATATGGAGATTTTACAAGGTGTAGTTAATGCATGCAAAACTAAAAATTCTGCTGTAATACTACAAGTATCAAAAGGTGCTATGAAATATGCAGGCCCTGGATATCTTAAATCAATGGTTGATGCAGCAATAGCAGATACTGGAATAGATATTGCTCTTCATCTAGATCACGGTCCTGACCTTGAAACTGTAATCGAAGCAATTGATGCAGGATTCACTTCAGTTATGATAGACGGATCTCATTTAGATTATGATGAAAACGTAAAAGTAACAAAAGAAGTTGTAGAATATGCTCATGCAAGAGGTGTAGTTGTAGAAGCAGAACTTGGAATACTTGCAGGAGTTGAAGACGATGTAAGTTCAGACGTTCATGTGTACACTCATCCTGATGAAGCTGTAGACTTTGTTAAGCAAACAGGAGTAGATTCCCTTGCTATTGCAATAGGAACATCTCACGGTGCATTTAAGTTCGCTGGTGAGCCTGAGCTAAAATTTGATATACTACAAGAAATACAGGACAAATTACCTGGATTCCCAATAGTACTTCACGGGGCTTCAGCTGTAAGTCAAGAACACGTAAAAATATGTAATGACTTTGGCGGAGACATTCAAGGCGCTTCAGGAATTCCAGAAGACATGCTAAGAAAAGCATCTTCCATGGCAGTTTGTAAAATAAACATGGATACAGATTTAAGACTTGCTTTAACTTCAGCAATAAGAAAATTCTTAGCTGAAAATCCTTCAGAATTTGACCCAAGAGGATACCTAGGAGCAGGAAGAGCAGAAATAGAAAAACTTGTTGAATACAAAATCGACAACGTACTTGGATCTGCAAATTCAATGGACAAATAATAATTTAAAATACTATTAAAAATAAGAAGATATCCCTTTAACTCCAGTAGTCAAAGGGATATCTTTTTTTTATAAACTTTACTTTTTAATTTTCAATATTATCAACTATAGGTGATAATTCTATATTCTTTAATTGATGTTTTAAACTAAAAAACTCATTTTCAATTATATTAATATCTTGTTCGATTACTTCTCGTTCTCTCAAATTTGTGGTTCTACCGAGTTGATCCGCTAATTTAGTAAGTTCAGTACTTATTTCATACAATCTTTGGCTTGCTTTATAAGCATTCATTTTATCCACCTCACTTTATTAATAGCTACATTTTGTTAGAGTAATTCTACCCTATTCCTATGTACAATGTTATACTTTATATATTTTTAAAGCAAGGAGATTAAATAAGTTTTACAAAAAATTAAACAGAGTTAGCCACTAGAAAAGCTAGAGTTAATAACCTTCATTTATTTCTAGCTGCAATCAAAAGCCTTACATTTTTTATAGAGAATAAGTCCTGTAAAATATTTTGAATAATTATTCTTTATATATACTATAATGTAAGTAGCTAAAATCATATGGGAGGTAAAGACCTTGGAGATAGAAGTTAAAATACTTGATATTGATGTGAAAAGTTTAAAATCTAAATTAAATAGTTTAAATGCTCTAAAAGTAAAAAACGAAATGCAGTATAACTATATTTATGATTTTAAAGATAAAAAATTAATTAATGGTGGTGGTTACGCTAGGATTAGACTAACTAAGGACTTAGACACTAATAAAACCAAAGTTTATATGACAGTAAAAAAACTAGTATCCAAAGACACTTACAAAAAAATGGAAGAACATGAATCATTAGTTGAGTCAAAAGAAATAGGAGAAGGAATATTTAAGGCTCTTGGACTTATTAACCAAGATATAATAATCAAAAAAAGAGAAAGCTATAAAATCGAAAATTCTCTTGTTGAAATAGATACCAATGAAAAAAAGTTTATACCCTTTCCTTATATAGAAATAGAAAGTCCTAGTGAAAAAGAACTTGAAGAAATAGTAGAGATCCTTGGCTTTGATATGAAAGACACAACTACAAAGTCCATTTATGAAATAAAAAAGGAATATACAAAAAAGCTGTAAAATTCAAAAATAAATAAAACTAATAAAATTATTATAAGAACCAGAAATATTATTTCTAACACTTTAAATATATAAAAGTAAGGGCTCGAACTCTCATAGATTTATATTTTTATAAATCTCTTCACTTTTATAAATCTTTAAAGTTAGTGCACAGTGAGCGAAGTTAGTACACAATATATTTTTATGTTGACTTAATAAAACTGCTATACTATAATTTATTACATAAGCGATGAAAAGAACTACTAGTAAAATAAGTTTACTCAGAGAAATCTTGGTTGGTGAAAAAGATTTAAATAGATTTTATGAACTTGTCTTGGAGCAATGCTAAAAGCCGATTAAGAAGCGTTATATTCTTTTAAAGTGAAGCAATAATATGCTTAATTAGAGTGGTACCACGGATAACTTTCGTCTCTTTGTAGAGATTGAAGGTTTTTTTATTATAGGAGGTTACAATGTCAATTTATGGAGAAAAAATAGATAAAAAATGGCAAGATAAGTGGGAGAAAGATGGTGCATTCATCTATAATGAAGATGCTCCCGGAGAAAAACTTTACGTTCTAGAGATGTTTTCATACCCATCAGGCAGTAAGCTTCATGCTGGTCACTGGTTTAACTATGGACCTACAGACTCATGGGCTAGAATGAAAAGAATGCAAGGTTATAATGTATTTCAGCCAATGGGATTTGATTCTTTTGGACTTCCTGCAGAAAACTATGCAATTAAAACAGGAGTACATCCACTAGACTCAACTGAAAAAAATATTAAAACAATGACTGACCAGCTAAAAGCAATAGGGGCAATGTTTCATTGGGACCATGAAGTGGTAACAAGTAGACCAGAATATTATAAATGGACTCAGTGGCTTTTTCTTGAGCTTTTTAAAAATGGACTTGCTTATAGAAAGAATGCACCAGTTAACTTTTGCCCAAGCTGTAATACGGTTCTTGCAAATGAGCAAGTTGTAGATGGGCTTTGTGAAAGATGTGATTCTGAGGTTTATAAAAAAGACTTAACTCAATGGTTTTTCAAAATAACTGACTACGCAGATGAGCTTCTTCAAGATCTTGACGGTCTTGACTGGCCAGAGAAAACTAAAGCAATGCAAAAGCACTGGATAGGAAAATCAAAGGGTGCTAGCGTTAAATTCAAAGTAAAAGACAAAGAAGAGTTTTTTGATGTCTTTACTACAAGAGTAGATACCCTTTTTGGAGTTAGCTACGTTGTATTTTCACCTGAAAACGAGATGCTAGACTCTATAGTAAAAGACGAATACAAGGAAGATGTTTTAGCTTATAAAGAACAAGCAAAAAAACAGACAGATATAGAAAGACAGTCTTTAACTAGAGAAAAAACTGGAGTATTTACAGGATCCTACGCAATAAACCCAATAAACAATGAGGAAATACCTATTTGGGTTGGAGACTACGTTTTAAATACATATGGAACAGGAATTGTTATGGCAGTACCTGGACATGATGAGAGAGACTATGAATTTGCAAAAAAATATAATCTTGAAATAAAAAGAGTTATAGAAGGCGGAGAAACGCTTCCTTATTTAGAAGATGGAGAAATGATGAACTCCTCTACTTTTGATGGTCTTAAGGGAGACGAAGCTAGAGCAAAAGTTGTTGAAAAATTAGAAGAAACAGGCAGTGGAGAGTTAAAAGTTAACTATAGGCTAAGAGACTGGCTAGTTTCAAGGCAGAGATACTGGGGAGTACCTATTCCAATTGTTCACTGCGATAAATGCGGAGAAGTTGCTGTTCCAGAAAAGGAACTTCCAGTTAAACTTCCTTACGATGTTGACTTTAATCCAGAAGGTAAAAGTCCACTAGAGACTAGTGAAGACTTTATAAATACTACATGTCCTAAATGCGGCGGCCCTGCTAAAAGAGAAGCCGATACTTTAGATACTTTTGTATGTTCTTCTTGGTACTATTTAAGATACCCAGACAACGAAAATACAGAAGAAGCATTTAACAAAGAAATTATAGATAGAATGCTTCCTGTTGATAAATATGTTGGAGGACCAGAACACGCCGTTATGCATCTACTTTACTCTAGATTTATAACAAAAGCCCTTAGGGATATGGGATATTTAAGTTTTGATGAACCATTTAAATCCTTAACACACCAAGGACTTATTCTTGGACCAGATGGACATAAAATGAGTAAATCAAAAGGAAATACAATTTCACCTGACGAGTATATAGAAGAATTTGGATCTGATGTATTTAGACTATATCTGATGTTTGGATTTTCATATTCTGATGGAGGCGCTTGGTCTGATGAAGGACTTAAATCTATAGCAAAGTTTGTTGACAGGGTAGAGAGAAACTTCCACAATATATACGATATACTAAAGTCTTCAGATAATATAAATGATATAAGAGACGAAGAAAAAGAACTTCTTTACTGGAATGCAAATACAATCAAAGGTGTAACTGAAGATAGTGAAAAAATGCAATTTAACACAGCAGTTGCAAGAATGATGGAACTTACAAATGAACTTACAAAGTATATTTCTCTTAAGAAACATAATCATAAAATACTTAAGAGAGTAACATTTGACTTTATAAAAGTTTTAGCTCCATTTGCACCACATTTTAGCGAAGAAATCTTTGAGATGTTTGGGTCTGAAACTTCTGTTTTTGAAGAAAAATGGCCTTTATATGACAAAGAAGATCTAATAAAAGATGAAGTTGAAATTGCTGTTCAAGTTAACGGTAAAATTAAAGACAGAATAATGATTAGTACATCTGCTGATAATGACGAAATAGAGAAAAAATCATTAGAGTCAAAGGATGTTATAGATTTTATAGGAGATAAAAAGGTAGTTAAAGTTATTGTTATAAAAGGAAGACTTGTAAATATTGTTGTAAAATAGTTCAGTTGAATTATTTTGATAAAATAGATACACTCAATAAAAAGCGCCTGGCTAAATTTAGCCAGGCATTTTTTTTAGGTGTATTTGAAACTAATCAGGTATTTTTTTTATAATGCAGGATTAATAAATTCAATATACTTGCTTCAATATTAATATATTTTTAATACGTATAATTAACTAAATTTAAAAGGAAGCTAGACGCATCCAACTTCCTTAAGTGTAGTCCTAAGACATCCACCGCTATTCATAAATAAATATATCATAATTTGTTTTACTAAACAACTAGAATTAAAAGAATTATTCTCACTACAATAAAACTTTTTTATTTATTATGTTTCTTAGTTTTAAATTATTTAATCAAACTCTTTCTCTACAATAGTTGCATCGTCTCTTGAAGTTGTCGCTGCATATTCTCCGGCTAAACGTCCAAATACAAATGCTTGTAGAAGTCCATTACCTGACATATATCCTGGTCCAGCAGTATCTGAGAATCCTTCCATAACTCCACCAGCAGCATACAATCCTTTAATAAGACTACCATCTGATTTTAATACATGACCAACAATATCTGTTACAAGTCCACCTTGAGTATGTCTTAAGTCTGCAGTTATATCTATGGCATAATAAGGTCCGTCAAAATTTTCTGGGAATAAGGTTCTGTTTAAACTATCTTGCCCTTTTTCTATTCCGTTTTTAAAATCTTCAATCGTTGCATTAAAGTTATCCTTATCTAGTTCAAGCTTTGCAGCTAAATCTTCAAAAGTATCTGCTTTTATGATTATTCCTGCATCATCAAACTCCTCAAATCTTGGTGTATTATCAGCATTTTCCTGGTTGAATACCATAAACACATGGCCTGTAGGCTGCGATAATACTTCTGGTGATAACTCTGAGTACCCCTTATGTTCATCCGTGAATCTTTGACCTTCTTTATTTACAAGCATTCCACCTCTATATAGTACATTAAGATCAACTGATCCTTTAAGCTCTTCACTATATACCCCGTGTCCTTGATAAGATTTCATATTAGCAACATCTGCTCCTAAGTTTTGCCCCCATATAATCCCTTCTCCTGTTGCTCCTGGTGCGACATATGGATAAGCATCTAGCATTTCAGGAATATATTCTTCAAGCATCTCTTTATTTGCTGCAAAACCACTAGTTGCTAAAATAGTATTATTTGCTTTAATTAATATAGTTTCTCCGCCATCTTTTTCAATAAATGCTCCAATAACTTCTCCGCCTTCTACTGCAAGTTCTGTAGCAGGAGAATTTAAAAGAACCTCTATATTCTCATCTGCATTTAAGTTGTCTATAAGGG
>JAAZDF010000068.1 GCA_012512905.1 Clostridium sp. | reverse complement strand
TTTTTATTGTTTTCTGGATCTGCTTGATATTTACTTATGCCAATTAACAGAATAACAAGTGATAATATAAACAAATGTAGGCCTGGTCCTGTTGGTCTTATCATTGTCCCTTCCACTTTTAGAATAGCTACAGTTCTAATTTGTATTAAAGCAATAATCCCAATAATAGGTATGGACATAGCACCTATTTTATTTAACTTTTTATTTAAAAACAGAATAATTAAAGGATATACAAAAATTAACAGTAGCATATAGGCTCCGAAAATAATTCCACATACAGCCTTGTTATCAGAATAACCCCATGGCAAAAATAAAGATATTATAGCTATAAAAAGAGAAAATGCGATTAACTTTTTCCCTATATTATAATTTTTGAAATCAGATTTCATTTTAAACCCCTTTTGTATGCTATATAATTTTTAAAATCCACTTAAATAGCATTTCAATTTATGTCAACTCATTATAAATATTATAGCAAAATAAATAATATTTATTTTAAACAATTTATTTCTATGAGCTTTAGAAAGAGTACCCTTTTGTGCTTTAACTCAGTAGCAGCAGGTTTATGCTCTCGCCTTACTTACAGTCCTCATTTTTCCTTTTATAGGAGTTTTCTGTAAAGCCGTTAATACCTTGTTGCCTTTATTATTAAGTATTTCAACAAAACTTGCAGTATCTATAATGTTAATTATACCAATATCTTCTGCAGATACTCCATCTATACTACAAATTGCTCCAACAATATCTCCTGGTCGCATTTTGTTTTTCTTTCCTGAGCTTATATGAATTTTAAATATATCCTCATTTAATTCCTTAGCTATATTTTTTGTAGCTTTTGGATTTTTATTCATTTTATCTATAAAACTATTGTAATTTCTTTCTACTTCATTTTTTGATGGTCTTTCTTTTTTTTGTATTCTTGTGTTTAAATCATTTTCTATCTGCTTTATATATTTATCTTCATAAACAGAGTAAAGGGTTATAGCTTTTCCTTTTTTATCTACTCTAGCTGTTCTTCCTATTCTATGGACATATATTTCAGACTCTCTTGGTATATCATAATTAATTACATGAGTAATATCATCTACATCTATGCCTCTTGAAGCGACATCTGTTGCAATTAAATACCTGAAATCTCCCTTTTTATACCTATTCATAGCTCTCGTTCTTTCTATTTGCTCCATACCACCATGAATTTTATCAACGCTATATTTTTTTTCATCTAAAAACTCAAAAAGGGAATCCACTTCTTCTCTTGTATTGCAAAACATTACGGCCCTATCTGGATTTTCTACTATAAGAATTTCATTTAAAAGCTTTAGTTTTAAATCTTTATCCACAATATAACTTTCTTCTATAATTCTATCTAAAACATTGTCAGAAGAATCTATTTCTATATACTCTGGCTTTTGTAAATATCTAAAACATAGCTTCTCAACATCTTCAGGCATAGTTGCTGAAAAAAGCATTGTTTGCTTGTTTTTAGGCATTTTATTTATTATAGTTTCAACTTGGTCTAAAAAACCCATATTAAGCATTTCATCGGATTCATCAATAACAAGATATTTTATGTTGGAAACCTCTAAAGTTCCTCTTTCTATATGGTCAATAACCCTACCTGGTGTACCAACCACAACATGAGTTTTTTGCTTTAGTTCCATTTCTTGATTATAAAATGGTGATTTTCCATATACTTCTACTACACTAAGTCTTTTAAGTCTTCCAACATTAAAAAATTCTTTGCTAATTTGCATAGCAAGTTCTCTTGTTGGTGTTAATATAAGAGCCTGAGGCTCACTTTCTTCCCATATTATCTTATTTGATATAGGAACTGCAAAAGCTAAGGTTTTTCCACTACCTGTTTCAGATTTACATACTATATCCTTACCTTCTAATGCCTTATCTATAGTCTCTTGTTGAACTTCAGTAAGATAATCATATCCTAAAAGATCTAGAGATTTTAAAATTTCTTCCTGTAAATTGTAATCATTAAATTTTACCTGTTTCATTTTTTTCCTTCCTTATAACTGCGAAATATAAATAGAGTCTATCATCAAAATAACATGACAGACTCTATTTATTTAATTTTTTAATTTATCAAGGATAATTATAACATATTAAACTTTATTTATTATCTTTCCAGATATAAAGAGCATCTTTTTCTAAAAGTTCATTGATTTCTTCATCCTTATATCCAATTTCAGATAAAACTTCGGCTCCATGTTCACCAATCATTGGTCCTTTTTTATATTCAGGAACCCCCATTTCACTAAAGTTAACAGGTGGTCTCACTAAAGTTCTTTCATTACCATTATCATATTTCATAGTATAGAAGCAGTCATTAGCCCATGCCTGCTTGTCTTCTAAAATTTCTTCCCATGACTGAGCTACACTAAATGGTATTTCTGAAGCTGTAAGTATTTCTTTCCACTCTTTAACTTCTTTAGTTTGAAAAGCATCCATGATAATATCATAAAGCTCTGTACCTAAATTATTTTTTTGTAGATTTTGTACTGGGAAATATTTTTCAAAGCCAACTAAGTCCTCACGTCCAATACATTTCATAAATCTATCATAATATGTATTATAGTCTGGCATACATGTTTGTATAAATCTTTCATCTTTTGTTCTCCAAGCTGAATTAAATGGATTGTCTGCTTCTCTAGCGGATACTGGATATGTATTACCTATGTCAGTATACTGAGCCGCTTGGACCATCATTCCCATATTAAACACTGCACTCTCAAATAAACTAGTAGTAACTTTTTCTCCCTTACCAGTTGCCTTAGCTTGATAAAGAGCAGCTAATATTCCTGCAGCTAAATTCATACCTACATTATGGTCTCCTATACCTGGAACTACATTCATTGGTATTGCATCTTTTTGACGAAGACCTTCTAGGTATCCTCCTCTTGCAAAATATGCAGTAAAATCAAATCCTGGTAAATCTTTGTCAGGTCCAAATTCTCCGTAACCAGTACAAAGAGCATATACAAGGCTTGGATATTTTTCTTTGATTGTATCGTAGTCAACTCCTGCTCTTTCAAGAGCTTGAACTCTCCAATTAGTTATTAGTACATCTGCAGTATCTAGTAATTTAAAGAATGCTTCCTTACCTTCTGGAGTTTTCATATTTATTGAAATACATCTTTTATTAGCATTTTCAAGCTCCCAAGTTGTATTTTCATACATATCTAGAGGTCTTCCTTCTGAAGGAGCTGTATATCTTAATGGATCACCTTTAGATGATTCAATCTTAATTACATCAGCCCCCAAATCTGCTAAAAATCTACCTGCTGTTGCTGCAGCTATAAAATTTGCCAGTTCTATTACCCTAACGCCTTCAAGTGGTTTTTTTCTTTCATTCATTTTAATCCTCCTATGATTAACTATATAAAAATTTGACTATTGATTTCTTAAAATACTTACTCAATATCCCAAGTAGTTTACCTATTAAAATTGCTGATATTATAGTTCCTTCCCTTATTCCCCTTATATCTTTAAAATAAATCAGAGATATAAGACAAGCTATTAAAACTGCTGAGCTATCAAATAAAACTTTTACCTTTGAAAATTCCAGTGAAAATTTATTTGAAATAGCTAGTATTAAGCCTTCAGGTGGCTGAGGTACTATATCAGCTGATAAATAAAAGAGTAAACCTATCGCTATAAATGATATACTCACAACTAAAAATATAAGCTTTAGTGCATATATTTCGGGATAAGGAATCCTCCCAAATATCGAGTTAGAAAAACTAACAAAATATCCAAATGCACTAGCTGATATAATCTGAAGAAAATTTATTTTTTTAAAGTCTTTTTTCAGCAAAACTATCTGCATTAAGATATATACCGAAAAAACTAAAGTAGTAATAAGTCCTTGATCTATTAAAGTAACTAAACTAAGTACATAAGGAATAGAATTAACAGGTGATATTCCAAGGTTTGACTTAATAGAAAAACTTACACCAAAAGCCATAAATAATAGCCCCAGACTGTATAGTAAAACTCTTTTTATAAGTATCAAACTTATTCCCTTATCAACTACTTCCGCTTCTTTACTTATCAAGTTCTTCAATTATTGCTGGAATAACATCATGTAAATCTCCAACAATTCCAAGATCTGCAACATTAAATATAGGGGCAGACTCATTTTTATTTATAGCTATAATATAATCTGAATCTTTCATTCCTGCTATATGCTGAATTGCACCTGATATTCCACATGCTATATATACTGTAGGCTTTACCGTAGTACCTGTTTGCCCAATTTGATAAGAACTATCTATCCATCCTGAGTCTACACTAGCCCTTGAAGCTGCTATAGTACCATCAAATCTTTTAGCAAGCTCTTTTAAAAGTTCAAAACCTTCTTCACTTCCAATGCCAAGTCCTCCTGATACTATTACATCAGCATCTGCAAGAGATACTACTTCATCTAAAGACTTAACAAATTCTACTACTTCTGTCCTTATTTCTCCTTCTGCAAAACTAACATCTAAATTTATTATTTCACCTTCATTTAAAGGATTGTACTCTGCTTTATCCATAACTCCAGGTCTTACTGTTGACATTTGCGGTCTATGGTTTGGACATACAATAGTAGCCATTAAATTACCACCAAAAGCAGGCCTTGTCTGTCTTATTTTCTTATCATCAGGATCTATCTCTAAACTTGTACAATCTGCAGTAAGACCTGTATCTGCAGTAACAGCAAGAGTTGGTCCTAAATCTCTACCAATATGACTTGCACCGAGTAAGAGTATTTCTGGTTTAAATGTTTCTATAGCTTCAGATATAACTTTTGTATATGAGTCTGTTCTATAGCTTTTTAAGTCTTTATTATCTGCTACGTAAACTTTGTCAGCTCCATAAGCAAATAATTCTTTTGTAAGCTCTGATACATTTTCTCCACAAACAATTGCAGCAAGCTCTGTACCTATTTCATCAGCAAGCTTTCTTCCTTCACCTAAAAGTTCAAATACAACTGGCATTAATGTATTTTCTCTTTGCTCTGCAAATATCCAAACACCCTTATATTCACT
>JAAZDF010000067.1 GCA_012512905.1 Clostridium sp. | reverse complement strand
TGGAAAACAAAAAATACATCCTCATGGTCATGCTTGGCCACTTCTTCAAAATTTAAAAGACTGGAAATGGGTAAATTAATTTAAGAAAAACAAATAAACTAACAAGATTAAAGGAGTAGCTTTTATGGTTAAAAAAACTATACTAAATTTATCCAAAAATTTAATAAGATTAATTTTGCTTTTAATTGCTGTTTGCATTATTTCTTTTAGCCTTGTTAGTTTATCTCCAGTAGATCCTGTGCAGTCATATATAGGAGCAGGTGTATCTGTAAGTCCTGAGCAAAGAGAAAATATCAAAGACCACTGGGGACTTGATAAAAGCTTTTCTGAAAGGTTTGTACTTTGGGGTAAATCTATTGCAAAAGGAGACTTTGGAGTATCAGTTATATATAGAAGACCTGTATTAAATGTAATTAGAGAAAGATTTATATCTTCTCTTTCCCTTATGGCTATGGCCTGGGTGCTTTCTGGAATAATTGGTTTTACTCTTGGAATTGTTATGGGATCCTTTAAAGATAGGCTGCCAGATAAGGCTATTAAAACATTATGTTTAACACTTTCCTCTACCCCAACTTTTTGGATAGGGCTCCTTTTATTAATGCTTTTTTCAATAAAACTCAGCTGGTTTCCAGTGGGGCTAAGTGTACCAATAGGAACTTTTAAGGCTGATGTTACTCTGACTGATAGGCTTTATCATATGGTGCTTCCAGCTCTGACTCTTAGCATTTCATCTTTTAGTAATATAGCTCTTCATACAAGAGAAAAATTAATAGAAGTTCTTGAAAGTGACTATGCTCTTTTTGCTAGGGCAAGAGGAGAAAATAAAAAAGCAATTGTGAAAAATCATGGAATTAGAAATATAGTGCTTCCAGCAATAACACTTCAATTTGCTGCTTTTAGCGAGCTTTTTGGAGGAAGTATACTGGTTGAGGAAATATTTTCATATCCCGGTCTTGGTAGAGCTGTTATAGACGCAGGACTTAAAAGTGATATACCGCTTCTTCTTGGAATAACCATATTCAGTACTATATTTGTTTTTACAGGTAATTTTATAGGAAATATTATTTATTCTATTGTGGATCCTAGAATAAGGGAGAGTAGAGTAAATGAATAGAAAAAGAAAAACCAAAATTATAATATATTTTATCTTTATATTTTTACTTGTTATAACTATTAGTGGAATATTTCTTCCTGAAAAACTACTAGAAGCCGATTTTAAAAGTAAAAATCTTAAGCCGTCTTTATCTCATTTGTTTGGTACAGATTGGATGGGAAGAGATATGTTTTTCAGAACTTTAAAAGGACTATCAATAAGTATATTAATTGGACTATTAGCTTCTTCTATTAGTGCAGTTATCGCTGGCATTATAGGAGTTATGTCAGGAACACTTCCAAAGTGGGTTGATAATACGGTGCTTTTTTTAATTGATCTTTTTATGGGGATACCTCATATTTTACTTCTTATTTTAATATCTTTTGCTACTGGTAGAGGAATCAAAGGGATTATTATAGGTGTTAGTATTACTCATTGGACCGGACTTGCAAGGGTTATAAGAGCTGAAACTCTCCAAATAAAAAATGAGTTTTATATAAAAACTGCTAAGAACTTTGGTAAAAGTAATTTATATATTATGAGGCATCATATAATGCCTCATATTATTCCCCAGTTTATTGTAGGTCTTATTTTGCTGTTTCCACACGCCATACTTCATGAAGCTTCTATAACATTTTTAGGGTTTGGTCTTTCTCCAGAAGATCCTGCAATTGGAATTATTCTTTCTGAGAGTATGAAGTATTTATCTTCTGGAATGTGGTGGCTTGCATTTTTTCCTGGTCTTAGTTTGGTTTTTGTTGTCATACTTTTTGATAAATTAGGAGAAAATATTAAAAGACTTATGGATCCTTATAGCTCACAGGAGTGATTAAATGAAAAATAAAAAAATTCCTCTTTTAGAAATTGATAATTTATCTTTATCTTTTAATAGATATAAAGATGAAAAAAGTTATAAAAAAGAAGATTTAGAAACAATAAGAGATTTTTCACTTGAACTATATGAAGGAGAAATTCTTTCAATAGTGGGTTCTAGTGGTAGTGGTAAAAGTCTTCTTGCTCACGCTTTACTTGGGATTTTACCGAGTAATTCAACTATCAAAGGAGATATAAAATTTAAAGGAGAAGTTTTATCTGAAAAAAAGAAGGAAAAATTAAGGGGAGATAAAATTCAGCTTATACCCCAATCTATTTCTTATCTTGATCCTTTAATGAAAATAGAGAGGCAGGTAAGAGCTAGCTCCAAAACTAGTTTATCCCACAAAAGGCAAAGAGAATCTTTTGAAAAGTACAGTCTTCATGAAAAAACAGAAGACATGTATCCTTTTCAGCTTTCAGGTGGAATGGCAAGGAGAGTACTCCTATCTATAGTAGATCAAAAAGATTCAGATATTATAATTGCAGATGAGCCTACTCCAGGCTTAGAACTTGACCTGGCAATGAAAACTTTAAAGCATTTTAGAGAATTTGCAGATAAAGGAAAAGGAGTACTGCTTATTACTCATGATTTGGATCTTGCTTTAAAAGTATCTGATAGGGTAGCTGTGTTTTATGGTGGGAGCGTAATTGAGATAGCACCTGTAAGTGACTTTATAAAAGGAGAAAAATATTTAAGGCATCCCTATACTAAGGCCCTATTTAATGCTCTTCCTCAAAATGGATTTAAATCTATTCCTGGTGTGCAGCCCCTTACTAAAGATCTGGGATCTGGATGCGCCTTTTATAATAGATGCAATTTAAAAACAAGAGCTTGCAAAAACCCTATTGAAATGATAGATATAAGATCTGGAAAGGTTAGGTGCATACATGCTACTTGAGGCAAAAAATATAAGTTTTAAATATAGTAAAGGTGAAAAATATATTTTTGAAGACCTAAATTTAACAATCAAAAGTGGTGAAATAATCGGTCTTATAGGTAATAGTGGGCTTGGAAAAACAACTCTTTGTAAAGTGCTCGCTGGCTATGAAAAACCTTCTTCTGGGGAAGTACTTCTTGATAGGAAAAAGATTAAGAAAGGCATTTATAATCCAGTTCAGCTTATTTATCAGCATCCAGACAAAGCTATGAATCCAAGATGGAAAATGAGGGATATTTTAAATGAAGGAGGCCCTGTTAAAAAGGAGCTTTTAGAGTCTTTAGGCATTGAGATGGATTGGCTTGAAAGATATCCTAGTGAGCTCTCAGGAGGAGAACTATCCAGGTTCCAGGTGTGCAGAGCTCTTGGAGAAAGAACAAAATTTCTTATTGCAGATGAGATTACAGCTATGCTTGATGCTATTACTCAGGCACAAATCTGGAATGTTATTTTAAAGGAAAGTAAAAAGAGAAATATCGGAGTCTTAGTTATAAGTCATAACACTAGTTTGGCAGAGAAAATTACTGATAAAGTTATTAGCTTAAAAGATATTTAGCTTAAAATAAAATAGTCATAGAATATCAATTTTGATATTCTATGACTATTTTTGATTTTCTCTAAAGATTGAAAGCTGCTCTGCTCCTTCTTCGGAGAGGTTTGATAGGGTAAGGCCTATAAGCCTTAGTTTTTTATCGAGATTTATTTCTGTAAGAAGAATTAGGGCAGTGTTATATATAGTATCTTCATCGTTTATATCATCGTTTAAGGTTAAACTCCTAGTAATTACCTTGAAATCATAGTATTTAGCCTTAAGAGTAACTGTTCTACCATAAATATTTTTTTCTTTCATTGACTCAGATATTTCTTTTGAAAAACTTTTAAGATAATCAGATAAGACATTTAACTCGTTAGATGCTTCCATAAATGTTCTTTCTGTTCCAAGAGATTTTCTTTCTCTTTTAGTGTCTATAATTCTGTTATCTATACCTCTTATCCTTTGAAAGATTTCTGGTCCCTTTTTCCCAAACATTTCTGTTAAAAAATCTTCACTTAAAGCGTAAAGATCTTCTATAGTATAAATACCTATGGAATTAAGTCTTTTTTCTGTTTTTGGTCCGATTCCGTGAACTTTTTTTATTGGAAGGGGCAGGAGTATATCAGGAATCATTTTATGGTCTATTATAGTTATTCCTTTTGGCTTTTTCCAGTCTGATGCTAGTTTGGCCAAGAATTTATTATAAGAAATTCCAATAGATAAGGTCAAATCAGTTTTTTCGAAAACTGCACTTTGGATTCTCCTAGCAAGGTCAAGAGGTTTTTCATCTATATCCTTAATGTCCATATAGGCTTCATCTATAGATACCTTTTCCACCTTATCAGTTATTGTATAAAATATCTCGAATACTTTTTTAGACATTTCATCGTATCTGTCTTTTCTATTTGGAACAAAGTTAGCATGGGGACATAGTTTTTTAGCCATAAAAATAGGCATTGCTGAGTGAACGCCGAACTTTCTAGCTTCATAATTACATGTTGTTACTATGCTATGTTTATTTTTTCCACCCACGATAACTGGTGTTCCTTTAAGACTCGGATTATCAGCCTCTTCAACAGAAGCATAAAAAGCGTCCATATCGATATGAAGTATGTTAAGTTTTGTGTCCAAGTTTATGCTCCTTTCAATCTAATCTAGCTTCATAATATCATATATAAATAAATTTTATAAATAGAACTAAGGCCAAATATGGACTTTTACATATAATTATTAACAAAAAATATATTGAAATTCACATTTATAGTATTTATTATGAATATAAGAGGTATTTAAAGTAACTTATATAAAGATATAGGTAGAGTTGTAAGGATTGTTAGAAAGGAAAGGGATATGAAATATAAAGGTAGGGATAAAAGTAGCAATATAGAAGATAGAAGAGGAAAGGGAGCTGCAAAAATGATGGGAGGCGTATCAGGTCTTGGAATTATAATCCTGATTGTATATACGCTTCTTGGCGGTAATCCAGGAGACATACTTGGAAATAATAATATCACAGGAGGAAATATAGCCCCTGAAGTTCAAAGTAGTCAGCCCTACAAAGAAACAGAAGAAGAAAAGGAGCTTAGGGAGCTTATATCTGTAGTTTTAAAAGATACTGAGGATATATGGAATGAAGAGTTTGAAAGAATAGGATATGAATATAGGGAACCTACACTTGTAATCTATACTGATAGCGTAAGTTCAGCCTGTGGTACTCAAAGCTCTGCAGTAGGTCCGTTTTATTGCCCGGGTGATGAAAAGGTATATATAGATCTTGATTTTTACAATGAGCTGAGCAAAAAATTTAAGGCGCCAGGAGACTTTGCTATGGCATACGTTGTAGCTCATGAGGTAGGTCATCATGTTCAAAAGCTCCTTGGTGTAACAGACCAGGTTAATAAGATAAGAAATCAGGTAAGTGAAAAAGAATTTAATAAATATTCTGTAAGGCTAGAGCTACAGGCTGATTACTTAGCTGGCGTCTACGCAAGTAAGGCAAAAAGTATGGGAGTTTTAGATAAGGGTGATTTAGAAGAAGCTTTAAATGCAGCGAGCCAAATAGGTGATGATACCATACAAAAAAGATCTATGGGTCATACTGTTCCAGATAGCTTTACCCATGGAACATCTGAGCAAAGACAAAGATGGTTTTATAAAGGATTTCAAACAGGTAATCTAGATAATTGGGATACTTTTAGTGCTGATGATTTATAAATAAAAGTAAAAAATTAGAATAATAAGATGATGGAAATCTATAATAAATGCCCAGAATTAATTAATTCAAAAGAATTTGTTGGTTTTGGGTTTTATATATTTTGAAATACCTGACTTTACTCTTTTGTATTAGCAATGTAGATTTAAAAAAAGAAGTCATGATTTTTTAGAATAAAAAAGAAAAATAAATAAATTAATAACTAGGTAAATTAATGTTAATTTATCAATTTATTACCTGGTTTCATGAGTAAATATTAAGCTTAACCTTAAATATTAATTAACTTGTTTTCTAGACTAAGATTTTAAGTAAGTAAGCTTATATAATTAGCCTAATATACATACAAAAACTTGGTAATTTTATTAGAAATAGATTATAATTAAAATTGATTATTAAAATGAAAATATATTGAGTTGTAAATACTAAACTACTAATGAGAATATTAAAAAAATTCTTTATTATAAAAAATAAAAACAAAAAATATTGGATAAAACAAAGTAATTTTGAAAATGAAAGGAGTAATTAAATGGCACTTGGAGTTTTAAATATTATGTATATAGTTATAGTAATAGTAGCAATAATAGTTCAAATTTTACTTTATATGAAAAAATATAAGTTAAATGCGGCTATATTTGTTATTAATATATTATTTGTCTTTATGACATCTGTTTTAGCTTTTTCCAGTTTACCTTCAAATTTTGCTCTACAAAGAGTAGTGGCGGTAGCCTGGGCTGTGATAGCAATTTTAGCAGCTTTACTAAGACTTAGAGATGAAAAATTTGATTTTATAAGTAAAATAATGATATCAATAGCAATGGCTGGAAGTATAGTTCAACTAATGTTATAAAAACCATGAAAAATTAGTCTAAGGAGTAAAGATTTAAATGGCAAAAGAAATTATAGAAAGCTTTCCACCTATTATAAATAAGGAAAGCAAACTTTTAATTTTAGGCTCTATGCCTGGAGCAGAATCCCTTAAAACTAGAAGATACTATGCTTTTGAAAGAAATCAGTTTTGGAGATTAATTTTCGATATTTTAGAAGGTAATTATACTTTTGATTATGAGAAAAGGAAAAATTTTTTGCTTGATAATAATCTAGGCCTATACAGTGTTATTAAGTCTTGCACCAGAGAAGGTAGCCTTGATTCCAATATAAAAAATGAAGAAATAAATAACTTTAAAGAGTTATTTATAGAGTATAAAAATATAGAAACTATATGTTTTAATGGCAACAAGTCACATGATAGTTTTATAAAAAATGTGGATAAAAATATTTATATGGGGAAGAAATTAGTTAAACTTCCTTCTACAAGCCCAGCTTATACAATTTCCTATGAAAAGAAGTTTATAGAGTGGAAAAAGATTAAAGATATAGTAGAGAAAGGTTAAACTGTTTGTTTTATCTTCTTAGATATTTTTAAAATTAATAAAAGAGGTGTTTTATGGCTAGAGTTGCAATGGAAGGAATAGGAAATATAAAAGAAGTGACAGATACTATTATAGATGAAATTCTTAATGGATCTGTTTCAGGAGATTTAACATCTGAAATCTATAGAGGAAGTGAAGGATTTGAAATTACTTTGCTTGTTTTTGAAAAGTACTATATGAGAATAAGTTCTAGGGCTAGTCTTTCTGTTTTAATTATTAACAATAAGGGAAACATAACTGTTGACTCCGTTGGTGGAGGAGCAGGTCAGGGACCTTTATTTAAAATGTCTTGGGGAGCTGAAGAACATTTTGCAGAAGCCATAGTTAAACCACTTGAAAAGTTAGGTTTTGTGTCAAAATAAAGTATAGGTGGAATCCTATAAAAACTATGCATTATTTAATAAATTAATATAAATTACCTCTTATATGAAAGTATGAGAGGAAGTTTTTTTGTGGAGAAGACAAAAAAAATAATAAAAAATCCAAGTAAAGGGGCAGAATATATGAATAAAATAAGTAATAGTAAACTTTTAGTTTTAAGTCTTATGATTTTTTCAATGTTTTTTGGAGCTGGGAATTTAATCCTCCCGCCAAGTCTAGGTAACTTAGCAGGGACAAATCTAAAATTGGGGCTTTTAGGTTTTTTAATTTCAGCGGTTACCTTACCAATTCTTTCAATTGCTGCAGTTGCTAAATCCGGAGGACTATATAATTTATCCCAGAGAGTACATCCGAAATTTGCTCTCTTTTTCACTATGGTTATATATCTTGCTATAGGACCTTTTCTAGGAATACCAAGAGCTGCAAGTCTTGCTTTTGAAATGGGAGTAATGCCATTTATGCCAGAAGGTTTTTTAAGTGCAAAAGCACTTTTATTTATTTATACACTTGTATACTTTTCTGTTGCCTATTGGCTTTCGATGAGTCCTACAAAACTTCCTAATAGGCTAGGAAAAATACTAACACCTATAATACTTACCTTAATTGGAGTGGTATTTATTTTTAGTTTTTCTATGCCAAAAGCAGCTGTTTTGGAATCTTTTGAGGGATATAAATCAAACCCTATGTCAACAGGATTTTTAGAGGGATACCTAACAATGGATGCTATAGCAGGACTTAATTTTGGGATAGTAATAACTTTAGTTCTTAAAGAATTCGGACTTAAAAAAGAGAAAGATATAGTCAGAACATCAATTTCTGCAGGTATAATAGCTGGAGCTTTACTGACAATTATATATATAATTCTAGCTTATTTAGGATCTGTTTCAGGAGTCGACCCAATGAGCGGTAAAAATGGAGCAGAGATATTAACTATTATTGTAATAAATATGTTTGGCCCTTTTGGAGCTGTTGTTCTTGGAGTAATATTTTCTCTTGCCTGCCTCACCACATCTGTTGGACTTTTGACATCCTGTAGTGAGTATTTTTCAAGAATAATGCCTAAAATAAATTATAAAACATGGGTTAGGCTGATAAGTTTAACTAGTATGTTTTTTGCTAATTTTGGATTAAATAAAATACTTGAAATTTCTGTAGTTGCTCTTTCATTAATTTATCCAATTGCTATTGTTTTAATTATTTTTGGACTTATACATAATTATATAAAGAGCAATAATAAAATATATTTATATGGAGTTGGCTTTACTGCAGTTTTCAGCATTTTAGAATTTATAGATAAAAATATATTTGAATTAGTATTTTTAGAAAAACTTCCTTTATATTCTCTTGGAATTGGATTTATATTTCCTTGTGTAATAGGAGTTTTAATATCTTATATATTTTATTTTATGAATAAAGAAAAAGCAAGGATAAATTGAGAGTAAATAGAGTTTTATAAAAACTAAGACTAAAAAAAATTAAGGAGTGGTTTAGAAATGATATATATAGCAGGTAGTTTGTTTACAGAAGCGGAGATTAGCCAGCGTAAAAAAGAAGGTAAATTAATAAGAGAATCTCTTCCAGAAGCAAATGTATTTAATCCCATTGAGAGTGAAGTAAATGATAAAACTAGACTCCCAAAATCAGAGGATATATTTAAGGTAGACTATGGGATTATAAAAGATAGTGACTATTTACTATTTAATTTGGATAATGAATCAGATGCTGGCGTATTTATGGAGCTAGGACAGGCCTTAGAAGCAGGCAAAAGAAATATTTATCCAGTTCTATCAGATATAAGAATGGCCCAGGCCGGGGAATACAGTGACAAGTACGTACCATTTGGATTTAACCAATATGTTATAGGTGCATTAGACTATTATAAAATAAAGCTTTTTACTAATTCTGAAGATGCAATAAAAGCATTAGTTGAGGATTATAAAAAAGAAAATAAATAGTTTTTGCGGCAAAATCTTATAATTAATTGGAAAAAGTATCTTTTTTTATCTTTAAAAGATGTATTTGTATTTATATACTGATCAAATTGTGTTGATTTTTAGCCATAATGTTTGAAAATACTGAATATTACAACACTAGTTCAGTATTTTCAACACTATAATAGTATAATCTATTGTAATAGGACCTAATTAATCTTAAGATTAAGATGAAAACAATTACATAGGAGGAATAAAGATGAAAAAAAGAAAAATTTTAGCAAGTATTTTATCTATAGCCTTGGTAGGAGCAATTTTTACTGGATGCGGTTCTAAAGACAACGACGAACCTGATACAGGAGATACACCAGTTGAAAGTCCAGCGGATGATGCAGAAAAAGAACCAGAACCTGAAGCAGATGATGGGGATGAACTTGTAGTATATTGTCCACATAACGCTGAAGTTATTAATCCAATTGTAAAAGAGTTTGGAGAAAGAACAGGAATAAAAGTTGATATAGTTGCAGCAGGAACAGGTGAACTACTAAAAAGAGTTGAATCAGAAAGTGATAATCCTCTTGGAGACGTAATGTGGGGTGGAGGAGCAGAATCCTTAGATTCATTTAAAGAATATTTCTCACCATACAAAACTTCAGAAGATAGTCATATCCCAGATAATTTTAAAGATGAAGATAATTACTGGACAGGCTTTAGTGCTTTACCAATGGTAATTATGTATAACAAAAACTTAGTTAAAGAAGACGAAGTTCCTAAAACTTGGAAAGATTTAACAGATCCAAAGTACAAAGGTAAAATAGCATACGCTGAACCTGGAAAATCCGGATCATCATACACAACACTTGTTACTATGCTTGAAGCTAGAAAAGAAGATGGGGATGATGGATGGGATTTCATAAGAGAATTTATCGCTAACTTAGATGGAAAAATAATTGAAAGTTCCTCAGGAGTATATGTTGGAGTTGCTGATGGAGAATATAGTCTTGGACTCACTCTAGAAGAAGCAGCTATGAGATATGTTAATGAAGGTGCAGAGGTTGGAATTGTTTATCCAGAAGATGGAACATCAGCAGTACCTGATGGAATAGCAGTAATAAAAGGTGCAAAGAATCAAGCTAACGCAGAAAAATTTGTTGACTTTGTAACAGGAAAAGATGTTCAAGAGATAGTTGTAAAAGATTTCTCAAGAAGATCAATAAGAGACGATATGGATGCTCCAGAAGGACTTGGATCAATCGAAGACATAAAACTTGTAGACTATGATTTTGCATGGGCTGCAGGAAATAAGGAAGAAGTTCTAGACAAATGGAAGGATATCGTAGTAGGTAAATAAAAAATAAAAAACTATAAAAGGGGCATTTTAATGTCCCTTTTTTAAAATTAATTAATAGGGTGTGATCTATATGTCAAAAAGTTTGGTTACGAAAGATATAGTTAAAATATACGGAGACTATAAAGCCGTAAATAAAGCGAATTTAAATGTTAAAGAGGGTGAACTTTTCACCTTGCTTGGACCTTCAGGATGTGGTAAAACAACCCTTCTTAGAATGATAGCAGGTTTCAATGAAGTAGATGAAGGTGAAATATATTTTGATAATATACTTTTAAACGACATTCCTGCCCATAAAAGAGATATAGGAATGGTGTTTCAAAACTATGCTATTTTCCCCCATTTAACAGTAAGAAAAAATGTTGAATATGGTCTTAAGGCTAGAAAAGTAGCGAAATCAGAAATGAAAGAAAGAGTGGATGAAGCTCTTGCCATGGTTCAAATGGAAGAATATGCTGATAGGCAGCCAAGCCAATTAAGTGGTGGTCAGCAGCAAAGAGTTGCTCTTGCAAGATCTATTGTTATTCATCCAAGGATGCTACTTATGGATGAACCTCTTTCAAACCTGGATGCAAAACTTAGAGTTCAAATGAGAAATATTATTCGAAGACTACAAAAAAGACTTGGAATTACAACTGTATATGTTACTCACGATCAAGAGGAAGCTCTTGCTATTTCAGATAGGGTAGCAATTATGGATAAGGGAGTAATACAACAAATAGGTAGACCAGATGATATTTACGAAAGACCTGTAAATGCATTTGTTGCAAACTTTATTGGAACTTCTAATTTTATAAATGTAGATATTGAAGATTCAGATGACGATACAAGAGATATATTTTTAACTAGAGAATATAAAATAAATCTTCCTGTTAAAAGAAATGGAAATAAGAAAGGAATAATGTCAGTAAGGCCTGAAGAATTTATAATTAGCGGTGAAGATAAGATTGGATTACGTGGAACAGTAAGTCTTGAAACTTTTCTTGGGGACTTTATAAATTATGAAATAGAACTGGACACTGGAGAAATAGTAGAAGTTAACGAATATACAAAAGACGTTGATTTTATAAGAAATGTAGGTGAAAGGGTTAGTTTAACTGTAAATGAGAGAAAAATAAATCTTTATGATGAGAAAGGAGAGTTTTCTTTATTATGAATACTGAGATAGAAACTAATAAGAAAACTAAATTCAACTTGAAAAATTATCTAAAAAAGAAACTTACATTTTGGAACATTGTAACTATACTGCTATTCATAGCTCTTGGAATTGTTTTAGTTTATCCTTTTTCAGCACTTATAAGTAGAAGTTTTATAGCCAAAGGTGGAGAAGGTTTTACTTTAGACTATTATAAAGATTTTTTTACACTTCCTTACTACTATGAGAGCCTTAAAAATAGTTTGTCAGTTTCTTTAGCTGCAACTTTTTTTGCAACAATAATTGGTATTCCAATGGCCTATGCCTGGAGTAGATTTAATATAAGAGGAAAAAAGGTCCTTAATATTATGGTTGTTTTATCCTTAATGTCACCACCTTTTATAGGTGCATATTCATGGGTATTACTTTTAGGTAGAAATGGATTTTTAACTAAATTATTTGCTAAAATCGGAATAATACTTCCAACTATTTATGGATGGTCTGGTATAGTTCTTGTATTTACACTAAAGTTTTTCCCTTATATATTTTTATATGTTTCAGCAGCTCTTAAGAGTATGGATGCATCTCTTGAAGAATCAGCTGAAAATCTTGGGGTTTCTGGAATTAAAAAACTTATGACAGTTACTTTTCCTTTAATACTTCCAACTATTTCAGCAGGAGCCCTTATGGTATTTATGACGTCTCTTGCAGACTTTGGAACTCCAATGTTAATTGGAGAGGGGTATAAGGTTCTGCCTGTTCTTGTTTATAATGAATTTATGAGTGAGATAGGTGGTAATGCTGCAATGGCAAGTGCCTTATCTGTTATTATAGTTTTTATATCAGTTTCAATACTTGTTATTCAAAATGTTATTGTATCTAGAAAAAATTACATGATGAGCTCCCTTAGACCAGTGGAAGTTAAAGAACTTAAACCTTGGCCTAGAAGACTCGCTACATTTGGTTGTTTTTTAGTTGCAGGTGTTGCAATGGCTCAGCAGGTTGTTGTTTTAGTTACATCCTTTATTAAGACGAGCGGACCTATATTTGTAAAAGGATTTAGTTTAAATAGTTATAAACTGGTTTGGAATAGACTCTCTAGAAATATAACAAATACATTTTTATATGCAACAATTGCTATAGTTATAATTGTGGTTCTTGGTCTTTTAATATCTTATATTAGTGTTAGAAGAAGAAATAAAGTTACAGGTCTTCTTGATATACTTGTTATGTTCCCATATGTTATCCCTGGAGCAGTTCTTGGAATAACTCTTCTTGTAGCATTTAATAAACCACCAATTATGATAAGTGGTACCTTTATGATTATGATACTAGCTTATGTAATAAGAAAACTTCCATACACAGTTCGGTCATCTACTGCAATTTTGCACCAGATAGATCCAAGTGTAGAAGAGGCGTCTATAAATCTTGGAGTATCTCCAATGAAGACTTTCTTTAAAGTAACTGCTGTTATGATGGCTCCTGGAGTATTTTCCGGTGCTATACTAAGCTGGGTAACAACTATTAATGAACTGAGCTCTAGTATAATACTTTATACAGGAAAAACATCTACAATATCCGTAGCTATTTATACAGAAGTTATAAGAGCAAGCTTTGGTACAGCAGCAGCTTTAGCATCTATATTAACAGTTGCAACAACTATATCACTTCTAATATTCTACAGAGTTAGTGGTGGAGAAGAAATTTCTCTGTAAAAATAATTGCTAGTTTTAGAAATACTGTATATATTAATGATAATAAGAAGTTTAAATGCGTTTTATTATTAGGAGATTATAATGGATAAAAAAACAAAACAAAGTACGTATTTTTATAAATTATTATTATCATTAATAGCCGTAAGTCTCGTTCCTATAATTATTATTGGGGTTATAATAAGTAACTATGTTAGGAAATCTTATAGTGACATAATGTATAACCAGGCCCTTGAGGCTTCATCTGTTGGAACAGAAAAACTAAATACTATGCTTGAGGATTATAATACGACTATAAATGTTTTAGCGGAAAATCAGAAAATCATTGATGTATTAAGTGATGAAAATATAGAAAACGAAAATTTAGAAGTAATCTATGAGGAAATTTATTTAGTTAGTCCACCTTCAAACTGTCCTTTATATATTTTAAATAGCGATAGAAAGGTAATGTTTGGAACAGGAAAATGGAACAATGAATATAATTCTAAGTCCAATGAAAATTGGGGGATTTACAGGTACTTAAATGAAGCTAAAGGCGAAAATGTGATTTATAACAATAGATTTGTAGATAGCAATAAAAATGAGATAATTATGAGTGTCGGAAAAAGTATTATAGTAGAAGATAAGCTAATAGGCTATATGATTATAGATATTTCAAAAGACACTATTTCTTCTTTAATTGGAAATTCTAACTACAATCCCTTATCTAACTTTGTCATTCTAGATCAGCTAGATAATATAATAGTAGATATCAACAATAAAAATTTCGAAGGTAAAAAGTTTTATAATAAGTACAGTACAAAAGAACTTGTTACAAAAGAAAGTTTAAATTATAGAAATGGCAGTGGGACCAAGGTAGAAGATGATATAAAGGAAAAAGAATTAAATAATATTTTAATAAAAGAAAACCTCGTATTTAAATCATGGAAACTAGTTACAGAACTCCCTCTTGATATACTTAAGGATAATAATGCTAATATAAAAAGCCTTATATCATATGGGGCAGTTGTGAGTATAATTCTTAGCGCATCCCTTGCTTATTTTCTTGCAAGAAGCATTGCTAATCCAGTAGAGAAGCTTAGCCTGGCTATGATGAAAATAGAAAAAGGTAAGCTTGATACAAGGGTAAATATTAATAGAAGAGATGAGATTGGGAGACTAGGAGACGGCTTTAACCATATGGCCTTAAAACTAAAGGCTCAAATGAATAATATTGTGGATAAGGAAAAGAAGATTAGAGAAAATGAAATTAAACTTCTTCAAGCACAGATTAATCCGCATTTTCTATATAATTCACTTGATACTATAAAGTGGCTTGCAAAACTTGGTGAGAATGAAAAGGTTGCAGATGTTGCGGTAGATCTTGGGCAAATACTTAGGAATAGTATTGATATTCAGGAAGAATATATAAGTATAGATGAAAGTATTGATTTTCTCGAGAGCTATATAAATATTCAAAAATTAAGACTTGGTTCAAAACTAAGTTTAGATGTTAAAATGGAAGAATCTATTTTAAATGAGAAAATACCAAAACTGATACTTCAGCCTATTGTAGAAAACTCAATTATTCATGGTTTTGAACTTAAAGAAGAGTATTGTAAAATAATAATAGTTGGTTATAGGTCAGGAGATAATATCAAGATCCATATAATGGATAATGGTTCTGGTATGGATAATAGTCTTATTGAAAATATATTTAAAGATAAAAACACAAAGAGCCATATAGGGCTTTATAATGTAGATCAGAGATTAAAATTATATTATGGAAAAGATTATGGACTTGAAATTGAATCAAAGAAAGATCATTATACTAAGGTAACTATCAATGTTCCTTACAAAGTAAAAGGTGATTAAAATGATAAAAGTTGTAGTAGTTGAAGATGAAGATTTAATAAGAAAAGGTATAGTTAAAACAACCCTATGGAGTGACCTTGGCTGCGTTGTTGTTGGTCAGGCCCGTAATGGAATTGAAGGAATAAATATCATAAAAGAAAAATCCCCGAATCTTGTAATTACAGATGTCAGGATGCCTAGGATGGACGGAATAGAAATGATTGATTATCTAAAAGATGAAAAAGATATTCAGTATATAATAATATCAGGATATGATGATTTTAAATATGCTCAAAAAGCAATTAGGCTTGGAGTTAAGGATTATCTTTTAAAGCCTGTCGATGACGATGAATTTCATGAAACTATTAGGCTTGCTGTTGATGTAATTCTTGAAAAGCAGCATAGAAGGGAAAATAAAACTTATAAAAAAATCAACAAAGAAGTACTTAGAAAAAGAAGATATTCTCTTAAAAAACTCTCATCTAAAGAGAAATATTACTACCAGTCCCTAGATTACATAAAAAATAACTATAAAGAAGATATTTCAATAAAAACACTTTCAGATTTTTTATATATAAGTGAGAGCTATTTAAGTAGGATTATAAAAGAGAAAACTGGTCTTACTTTTGGAGAGCATCTACTTGAGTTCAGAATTAAAAAGTCCAAAGACCTCTTAAAGTCAACTGATCTTAAAGTATATGAAATAGCTTATTTAGTAGGATATAACGATGCTAGATATTTCAGCTCAGCTTTTAAAAAAGAAACTGGAAGAACCCCTACTGAATATAGGGACAGTGTTTTTTAAGGAGGACATATGATTAAGAATGTTGTTTTTGATATAGGAAGAGTACTCCTGGAGTACGAGCCTTTAAAATATTTAAATAATTTATATGATCCAGAAAAATCAAAAATTCTATATGAAAATATATTTTTATCTAAAGAATGGGTCGACTTAGATTTAGGAATAATAACAAAAGATAAGGCTAAAGACCTTATTACTAGTAGAATAGCTGATATGGAAAAAGAAGTTTCCCATGTACTTGATAATTGGTATAAAAGCATGGTTCCAATTAAAAGCTCTGTTAGTATTAAAAAGCATATAAGAAAAAATGGATTAAATATATACCTTCTTTCAAATATGAATGAAGTTGTGTTCGAAAATCTTAGGGAGGAAAATAGTTTTCTAAGTGAAGTAGAAGGTCAAATTGTTTCTGGATATGAGAATATATTAAAGCCTAATAAAGAAATTTATAAAACTTTAATAGGCAGATACAAGATAAATCCAAAAGAGTCATTATTTATAGATGATACTAAAGAAAATGTAGATGCTGCTATAGCCTTAGGCTTTAAATCGGTTGTTTATAAAGGCCCTAGTAAGCTTAAAGAAGATATAAAAAACTATTTGAATTTAGATGTGTAAAAGATAAGAAAAGCCAGCATTATGCTGGCTTTTTTGATAAAGTTATATAAAAATATAAATAAGACCATAAAAAAGCTATAAACAACAAATTTAGTTTATAGCTTTTTAGTTATTAATATTTTTTTAGTCTCTAGATATATAATTTAGGAAATTTAAAATGTCTCTATAAGTTTTATCTTTTTCTTTTTCAAAAAGTATCTCATGCCTAGCATCTTTATACATTCGCACGTAAACATTTTTAAGATTAGCTGTGCCTTCTAGAAGTCTAAGAAGTGATAGAATTCCTTTTCCCATATTTCCAACAGGATCTTTACTACCTGCTGCTAGAAGAATAGGCATTTCTTTGTCAATTTTTTTGACCTCGCTGTTTCTATAATATATGTCTAGACCTTTGGCAAGGGATAATAAAAAGTCATTATCCATATCTATTCCACAAAACTCATCGTTGATATACTTATCAACCTCTGCATCTACTCTGTTAAGCCAATCAAATTCAGTTCTATTTGGTTTGAAATATGCATTGTAAGGCTTAAATATTATACTATTTAAGGCATAAGGATTTCTTTTGTTTATAGCCCTACTCATTATTCCAGATAAAACATTAGGTGCCTTAGATAAAAGTGGATTAGGTTTTCCGTTAGTGCCTGATAAAATAGCTTTTTCATATTCTTTAGGGTAAATTTCAATGGTTCTAAGAGTTAAAAATGAGCCCATAGAATGGCCGAAAATAAAGATAGGTAAATCCTTGCAGTCTTTAGATATCTTCTCTCTAACCTTTGATATACCGTTTAAAAGGGACTCCATAGGATCTACGTCACCTAAAACAGTTCCTAAATTATCTATTGATGTATAGCCATGGCCTCTATGATCATGTCCATAAACTATATAACCATTTTTATTTAGAAAATCACTAAATTCCTCATATCTACCCATATGTTCAGCTATGCCATGAACTATTTGGACTACCCCTTTAGGATTTTCCACCTCATCCCAAATATATAGGGAAAGATCATGACCAAAACTATCTTTAATATACTCTCTTTTATACATTGAATTCCTCCTATTTAATTTTAAAAAAATATATATCTAAAACTTTATAAAGCTTTTGATATAGTTTCTAGTAAAGTTAATATGTTACTATATTCCATAACTTTCATTAAACTAACTATATAGCTTGATTATAATATAAAAAAATGAATTATTTCTTAATATTTTGATAAACTAGCTTATTATTTTTATTTAATCAAAAAATGAATGAAATTTTTGAAAATTTATTGTTAAAAGGAGTTATTTGTCCATTATCTAAGCTTTTATAGCATATAATCGAAGTAATTGTATATGAAAATAAAATTATAGAAAATAGTTACACTGAAGAAAATCTAGGAGGATAAAATGCTTATTTTAAATAAAGAAGATATGAAAAAAGTTTTCACAATGAAAGATATAATTGAGATAAATAAAGAGGCTTTAAAATTATATACCATGGGAAAAACTACTGTCCCTTTAAGGACAAATATAGATGTAAAAGAGTATGAAGGACAAAGCCTATATATGCCAGCCTTAGTTAATGGAGAGAGTAGTGCTTTAGGGATAAAAATAGTATCCACATATCCTAAAAATATAGATAAAGATCTTCCAGCAGTTCCAGCGACATCTGTTGTTATTAATCCAGAAACAGGAATAGTAGAGTGCATTATGGATGGAACTTACTTAACTCAAATAAGAACAGGCGCTGTCCAAGGAGCTGCAACAGAAATACTTTCCAATAAAGACTCTAAAATAGCTGCACTCATTGGAACAGGTGGTCAAGCTGAGCACCAACTAGAAGCTATGTTAACTGTTAGGGATCTGAATGAGGTTAGAGTTTATAGTCTCAATAAAAAAAATAGAGAAAAATTTGTAGAAAAGATGAGAGAAAAGTTTAAAAGTTTCGGCGTAAAAATAATAGCTGTTAATTCTTCAAAAGAAGCTGTGGATAATGCTGATATTATAACTACTGTAACAACTTCTAGGACTAGTACTTTTGATTCAAGGGATGTTAAATTGGGTAGCCATATAAATGGAGTAGGTTCATACATACCAGAGATGAAAGAGATTCCAAAAGAAATTATAGCGAGGGCTGATAAGATAATATTCGATACTACAGAAGGAGTTTTAGCTGAAGCTGGAGATATAATTGGTCCGCTAGAAGAAGGACTTGTAAAAAGAGAGGACTACCAGGGAGAGCTTGGAGAAGTTATTTTAGGCAAGATAAAAGGCAGAGAAAATAAAAATGAAATAACTATATTTAAAACTGTGGGTACGGCAGCACTTGATATTTTAGTTGCTGATAAATTTTATAAAAAAGCAAAAGAAATGGGAATAGGAAAGGTAGTTTACTTATAAAAATAAATAAAAGAGATTGTATAATTTTGATACAATCTCTTTTATTTTGTTATATTTATTTTGTTATATT
>JAAZDF010000066.1 GCA_012512905.1 Clostridium sp. | reverse complement strand
TTGCCTTGTATTATATCTACCCCTTATCATTCTATAAGCTTTCTTATCACGTTTTTTCATAACTATCTTATCTCCAAGCTTATTTTCACATTTAGGACATACTAGGTCTTTTGAAAAATCAATAGATCCTTTTATTATTCGGTCGATATATAATCTCAATAAACGTCCTTTTCCTACTTTTTGATATTCTACAATATCTGTTTTACAAATTCCACAAGATACCATTAATATATAGCTACCTTTTATTTTTTTGCTATTAAGATTTTTATAAATCAATACAACTACCTGCCTTTAAAGTCTATTCTAGCTTTTTTAAAAAAATATTATTTACAACTCTAATATATCCCCTGTATTATTATTAATGAATTGTTTCTCCATCTGCTGGTAAAACATTGTTTCAGCTTGTTTACCAGTGCAATGACAAGCTCCAATAAGCTGCACATCTTTTTCTTTAAAATCATCTATTATTCTATTTATTTTTTCATCATCTTCTTTTATTAAATGCGTTCCTCCAAGAATTGCATAGATATTTTCACTTGATCTATTATATATTGTACTCACTATATTTGCTATTCCGGCATGAGAGCATCCAACAACTTCAACAAGACCATTATCTGTTGAAATGCCAAGAGAAATTTCGTCGTAAAACTGATCTACTACAAAACTATTCTTATCTTTTAAAAACATTGTTTGATTTGAATTTAAAAACTTTTTATCTCTATTAAAATTTGTGAAAATACTTAGATTTTTTGTTATTTTTGTTATATCGTTTTCTATGTATTCTACATCAATATTATTTTCAGTTAAAAAATCCTTATCAAAAAGATTCCCTGTATACTCATACTTACTATTATTTCTTAGACTATATTTTTCATCAAAAAAACCTTTTCCAACAAAAAGTTTTATTTTGGGATTTATTTCTTTTATAAGTCTCTCAAACCCCCCACTATGATCATAGTGGCCGTGACTTATTATTACATAATCTAAATCTTTAAGATCCACATCTAGTTTCGCCGCATTATCTATAAACTTACCACTTTGACCTGTGTCAAATAGAATTTTCTTTCCGTCGACTTCAATATACATCGATATTCCATGCTCATTATAAAGATCTTTTCTGCTACCTAGGTCATTCTCAATAAGTGTTATAATTTTCAACACAATCATCCTTTCAAATACAATAGCCCTTTAATTTTATATTTGTTTATAACTTATATCTTATAGCTATTTTATCATAAAGTTTATCCGGGTTTTACTTTTTAAAATATTTATTAAATATTTACTTTTTATACAAATCATCTATCCTAATCCCATTTCATCTCATAGGGAGATATTATATTTTAAAATAATAAAATCTCCTCCTTAGACAAGCAGTTTTACGCTACTGTGAATTTAGGAGGAGCATATCGCAAAGGGTCTTTTTTTAAAACCCTGTATATGAATTACAATATATTTATATCTGGTAAATATATTTAAATATTAAATTTACAGCTTAAATAAAGTTTTAAAACTTTTTAATAGCCTTTTTAACTTCGTTAATTTCTTTTATTCCGTCATCGGTTATACGATATTCATTTTCAGATACTTGGTAAATATAATTTTCGCTTCTTAAATGTTCTAATTGGTCTAATATCTCATCTTTTGATACATCCTTTATAGCTTTATCATCAAAAAAATTTACTAGCTTATCTATATTTAGTGACTTTCTCTCAGCTTTTTTCAGCAGATTTATTCTTATCATGTTAAACCTAAAATCACTATGCATTCTCTATAACCTCCTTCTTAGATATTCTTCTTAACTATAATATAAGCTATAAGTTTGAAATAGCAATATAGTTTTTGTTAATGTTTTTATAACTATTCGTAAAACTTTGCTTTTAGTCTGCAAAAATGAAGAACCTTTGAAATATTAAATAAAAAACTATAAAATTCGGCATTATCTTATTTTAGTAATTTATTAAATAATTTTAAAAAAGGTTTTTTTAAGCTTTTTATCCTAAGTTTTATACTATACTGGTATATATAAGAGAATTATTGATATAATCAAGATTGCAACTAAACATTTCATATAGGAGGCCTCCGTGGATACAAGTCAAACAAAAACAATAGATGAAACTCTTCTTTTAGGCTTGACTGAGAAAGAAGTAAATAAAAGAATAAATCAAAATCTAATAAATACTCAGCCTGAAAACTTAACCAGGTCTGTTAAAGATATTGTTAAAGGAAATGTTATTACGCTTTTTAATATTTTAAATCTTGTCCTTGCAGTAATCATTATATCAATGGGTGACTGGAAGAACGCAATATTTATTGGCGTTGCCATTACAAATACAATTATAGGAATATATCAAGAATTAAAATTTAAAAAAACTATTGAAGAGTTAACTATACTTGCTGAAAATAGAGTCTCAGTGATAAGAGATGGCAAGGTTAAGAAAATACCACAAGAAAAGTTAGTACTTGACGATGTTTTCTTAATTACTGAAGGTGGTCAAATACCAACCGATGGAACAATTGTAAAAACAGATAGTGTAGAAATAGATGAATCTTTATTAACAGGTGAACCAGACAACATAACAAAAGAAAAAGGGGACTCAGTTCTTTCAGGTAGCTTTGTAACATCTGGAAAAGCATATGTTACAGTAAAATCTGTTGGTGAAGATAATTATGCGACAAGACTTTCTATTGAGGCAAAAGAGGAAAAAGATAAAAAATCTAAACTTATGCGTAGTATAGATAATATTATTAGAGTGCTTACAATAGTTATAGTTCCAATTGGACTTTTACTTTTTTATTCATCATATCGACAGGGTGATCCATTTAGGATATCTGTCCTTAGTGCTTCGGCAGCTATGCTAGGAATGATACCAGAAGGACTTATACTTCTTACAAGCGTTACCTTTGCTGTAGGAGCTATGAACCTAGCAAAACATAAAACTCTTGTTCAAACTCTTCCATCTATTGAAACTTTAGCAAGAGCTGATGTACTTTGTCTAGACAAAACTGGAACTATAACAGATGGAAAACTTACTTTAGAAGAAATAATTCCTGTAAACAATTTTGAAAAGTATGATATGGAAATTGTTTTATCAGAAATAATGAGAGCTCTGGGTGATAACAATGCAACTGCCAAAGCTATCAAAGCTTCGTGTAGTGGAAATGCCCAGTATAAACCAGTTGTAAGGACTCCCTTCTCATCATCACGAAAATGGAGTGGCGCAACATTTGAAGAAATAGGAAGCTATCTTATGGGTTCACCTGAATTTTTATTTAATGAAATTGATGATAATTCAAACAAGATTATAGATAAATATGTTAACAAAGGTCTTAGAGTTTTAGCCCTTGGATATTCAAATGAAACAATTCATAATAATACAATACCAAGCAATTTAAAATTAAAAGGACTTTTAATTTTTTCTGATAATCTAAGAAGTAATTCTGTTGAAACCTTTAAATATTTTGTAGATGAAGGTGTTCAGCTTAAGATAATATCAGGTGATAATCCTATAACAGTTTCAAATATAGCTAATCAAGCTCAAATACCAAATTCAGATAAATATATTGATATGTCAAAAATAAGTGAATACGATAACTATAAAGTTTTAGCAAATGAATATACAGTCTTTGGAAGAGTTTCACCTCATCAAAAAAGAGAACTTATTAGAGGCTTAAAAGAAAACGATAAAACTGTGTGTATGACAGGTGATGGTGTTAATGATGTTTTAGCTCTAAAAGAAGCAGACTGTGCTGTAGCAATGGCTGGCGGCAGCGATGCTGCTAAAAGCGTTTCTGACTTTGTTTTAATGAACAAAGACTTTGGATCTATGGTTGAAGTTTTAAAAGAAGGACGACGTGTTATTAATAATATTGAAAATGTATCTTCTTTATACTTAATAAAAACCATTTACTCTACTGTACTTGCTCTATTATTTATATTTCTTCCATTTGCATATCCTTTTTCACCTCTGCAAATGAGCCCAATTAATAGCCTCACAGTTGGTATCCCATCATTTATATTAGCTCTTGAAGCGAATTATAGAAAACCTGATGGAAAGTTTTTATCCAACGTACTTGAAAATTCAGTTCCGGCAGCTATTACAGTTATCTTCAATATAATGATTATTCAACTTGCCGGACTTGCTTTTAATTTAAAGTTTGAAGAAACAGCCACTATGTCTGTCCTTCTTACTGGAGTTGTAGGATTTGTAGTATTATATAAAGTTTCTAAACCTCTTGATTGGAAAAAGAATTTAATGCTAATAACTCTTTCTCTTTTATTTATTGCAGTCTTTACTTACTTTAGAGAGTTTTTTAACTTTGAAAGTTTATTTACAAGAAATGTATTCTTTTACCTACCTTTAATATTTTTTAGTAGGGAATCTTTTTCCTATATAAATAGCTTTGTATTGTTTTCAAAAAGAAAATACTATGAATTCAGAGAAAAAAGAAATAAATAAAAAAGTCAGTAAAGTGAATTATTCTTCTCTTTACTGACTTTTTATCTTGCATAAAAATTTCCAAACAAGTTGCTATCTCCAAAATCAAGTAGTTTTCAAGTAATGTTATAGTAGCTTTAAAAAATATCTATCCATCTTAAAAAGAGTACCCCTTCTGTGCGTTACTGCACTCAGTTCATCAAAAAGGAACCTGCTTATAAAGCCTTAAATGCAAATATGTCCCAACAAATATTAAAGACCGTAGATGAGTCTTTTAAGTCTTTCCTTGGATTATTAAGTAAGAAGAAATCTAAATCTTATGAGAGTAGAGTTAATCTTCCTAACTATATTAGGAAAG
>JAAZDF010000065.1 GCA_012512905.1 Clostridium sp. | reverse complement strand
TGGAAAAGGAGTATTTTATGAAAAAAGAAATAGAAGAGTTATTATTTCAAGTTATTGCATCAGTTGGTACAGCTAAATCCTTATACATAGAGGCTATAAGAGAGTCTAAAGAAAATAATTTTGAAAAGGCAAAAGAAAAAGTAGAGGAAGCTAATATATATTTTTTGAAGGGGCATGAATCTCATGGAAAGCTGATTCAAATGGATGCAAAAGACTCTAGTGTGCCATTTAGTCTCCTTTTAGTCCATGCAGAAGATCTTTTGATGAGTGCAGACACATTTAAAATACTCTCAGACGAATTTATAGATCTTTATAAAAAAATATATAAGTAATATATATAATTAGTATATTGAAGAAAACGATGACTTTTGTTAACCATTTTTTCACAAATGAATAGATTTTGAATAGAGTTAAAAAAAGGTAACAAATTAATCGGTATCTTTTTCAGTATAATCGTTTACTTTAAGCGGTATTACCATTATACTTAAAGTGGTATTATTTTTATACCAAGTACCAAGAAATGTAAAACAATAATTTTATTACAAAGGAGAATGTAAATGAGAAGACTAATTAATCACCCAGACAATGTAGTAGATGATTTAATTTCAGGTTATGTAAAGGCTCATCATGATAAGGTAAAATTATTAGAAGAAGATGACAAAGTTGTAGTTACAACTAACCCTGTAGAAGGTAAAGTTGGAGTTATTGTAGGTGGAGGATCAGGTCACGAACCACTATTTTTAGGTTACATAGGAGAAAACCTGGCTGACGCTGCTGTTATAGGAGAAATAAACACTTCACCATCACCAGAACCTTGTTATAATGCAGCTAAAGCTGTAGATCAAGGAAAAGGCTGTATTTATTTATACGGAAACTATTCTGGAGATGTAATGAATTTTGATATGGGAGCTGAAATGGCTCTTGAGATGGATGATATAAAGGTAAATACTGTAGTTGTAACGGATGACGTTGTTTCTGCTAAAGAAATAGAAAACAGAAGAGGAATAGCTGGAGATATTTTTGTATTTAAAGCAGCAGGAGCTGCAGCAGCTAAAGGTCTTGACCTAGAAGAAGTTACAAGACTTGCTCAAAAATGTAATGACCATACAAGATCTATGGGAGTTGCACTTTCATCTTCAACACTACCAGCTAAAGGTGGACCAATATTCCATATGGAAAAAGGGGACATGGAAATTGGTATGGGAATTCACGGAGAACAAGGAATTAGAAGAGGAAAAATCGAACCTGCTGATCAAGTAGTTGACGAAATTATGGAATATATCTTAGAAGACTATCCACTAGGAGAAGGCGACGAAGTATATACTCTAGTTAACGGTCTTGGCGGACTTCCATTAATGGACCAATATATACTAAATAATAGACTTGAAGAAGTTTTAACTGAAAGAGGAGTTAAAATTCATAAGGCACTAGTTGGAAACTATGCTACATCAATGGATATGATAGGAATGGGAATTACTATTGTAAAACTTGATGATGAACTTAAAGAACTTTTAGACTACCCTTCAGATGCACCTTACTATAGCGTTAGATAATAATTTTAAATGAAAAGAAAACCAATAGTTGGAATGAGTCTTAAGACCTATATAAATAAAATAGATGAATCTTTAGCCATTCCAACTAAAATGATAGAAAAGTTTAAAAATACAAAAGATATAGATTTATTTTTACTACCATCTATAGGAACTCTCTATCCTGTTGCTAAGGTTCTTGAAAAAACAAACATCGGATATGGGGCTCAAAACATTGGACCAGAGTTAAAAGGACCTTTTACAGGTGAACTTTCTTTGGAAAGTGTTATAGATTTAGGCGGTAAGTATGTGGAACTTGGCCATGCTGAGAGAAAGAGAATATTTAAAGAAGATTACGAGCTTATTAACAAGAAAATAATCTTAACTTTAGACCATTCTTTGATTCCTATAATATGCATAGGTGAAAGTGATAGGTCTATGGACATTAGAAAAGAACTTGAAAAGCAGATAACAAGTTTATTAAAAGATGTAGATTTAACAAAACTTGAAAATGTTATCTTTGCTTATGAGCCTGAATGGGCAATAGGAAAAGAAAAGTCTGCTGATGCAAAGTATGTCCACCATGCATTTAAAATAATAAGAGAGATTCTTGAAAAATATTATGGAAAAGATGTCTCAAAAAAAATAAGAATTATCTATGGAGGTTCTGTTAGTAAAGAGAATGCAAAAGATCTAGCTA
>JAAZDF010000007.1 GCA_012512905.1 Clostridium sp. | reverse complement strand
TTTTAATCATTAATTATCGTAGTTAAGATGGCTATATGTATGATATGATATGTGAAAGCAATAACATTAAGGAGGAGATTATTATAAAGCAAGTTGCATTCTTTTTTGGAGCTGGCGCCGAAGGTTTTAAAAATTTTAAGCTTCCTAATGGAATAGAGTTTATGCGTAACAGTTACTTAAATACTGAAATATATGAAAAAAACGAAAAAATATTTAAAGAAATATTTAGCAAAAATAAGACTAACTATAAATATTCAGCACACAACTACGCAGATAAGACAACACTAAGAGCTATTTTAAAAAAATGGGTATTCTATTATTTTTCAGAAGAAAATTTTAAAGGAAATTTAACGTATATCCATCAACAGCAGATATATTCAATCTTAAACAAGGAAGAACGGAAAGAGTTAAATGATAATAATAAAAACTTTTTTTCAGAACCTAATGAAGATGATATGGCAAAACGTAAAATCATAGATGAATTTCAAAAACTGATAAAACTTTCTGATATAACAACTAGCGATAAGGAAGATATAAAAGGTACATTTCTAAATTGTTTTATTAATGAAGCAGAAAAACCTAAAAAACCAGGAGAAAATCAAAAACACTATTTTAAAAGAGACCTACCAAGTGGCATATCTTTTTTGTTAGATGAACATTTTCATACAATAATAAATCCACAAAAACTTGGACCTAATAACTTTTCAAAAGTATTTAATTACTACTGGGCAATTTTTATGTCCATATATAAACCAGTACTAAATTATGTAGATAGAAATAGTAATGGAAAGCTTATTCAGAATAAGATTGAGTCAAAAGATTTTTTAAATACTCTTAGAAGTAATTTGATAGAGCTGTATTTGAAGGATGGAGATGTGTGGAAAACGATAGTTAAAAGTTCAAAAAAGACTTATTATCATAGTATAAAAGATGTATTTTTAAATAACTCTAGTGATATCCAAATAACTGGCGCAATTACTTCTAACTACTATAGATTTATTGAAATATTAGATATTAAAAAATATGCTTACCTTAATGGACAATTAAAATTCTTTGAAGTGCCTGAAACCTTAGAAATAATCGATATAACCAAAGAAAGTTTTCCAGATAATAAACTATTTTTTCCTTTTATTTTCGGGCAATCATATGCTAAGCCTATTGTAAATAAAAGACAAATAGAAGCCTTTAGCTGCATGGAAGAAATTTTAAATGATTCAGATATTCTTGTCATACTTGGCTACAATATTAACGAAGATGATAACCATATAAATAGCTTTATTAGAGATTTTATAATAGAAAAAAACCGATACATAATTGTAATTGGAAACAATGACCCAGAGATAGCTAAAAAAGAAGTCGCAAAACAACTTCGACTAGAAGATGACTCCAAAATCATAATTCATGAAGTTAATTATGATTATACACCCCTAATAATAATCCAAAGTCTTAAAGATCTAATCGATACTTTATGAAAATAATATATAAAAGAAAATAGATTCATTTATAATTAATCAGAAATGGAAGAACAATAAAGATAATGTAAAAAATTGAAAAGAGAAATAATATCAATTAGCTTTTAATTGTCTAGGAATAATAAATATAGTAAAAAAATTTTTAAATGTAAGCAGTTTTATTAGTTTGTAAATGTTTATAAATAGGGATATAAGTTAGTAATATTTCTAAAACTACTCGATATTTTAGGGTTAATTTCACGAAATTTTAAAAACTAACAGTGGCTTAATTTGTATAAAGTTGTCAATATATTTGTTATAATGAAAAAACAGATATATAAAACAATGAAGGAGTAAAGATATTATGGTGAGAATTGTATATGAACCTGAAAACAATAGATCAGCAGCTTATGATGATGGAAAAGAAATAGGAGAAAGTACATTTTCTGTAATGAAAAATGTGTGGTTTTTAAATCATACATATGTTAAAAGAGTTTACGAAGGCCAAGGAATTGGAGGAAAGCTAGTTTTGGAGCTAGTGAATCAAGCAAGAAAAGAGAATGTCAAAATTATGCCAGTTTGTAGTTTTGTTAAAAAAGAATTTGATGAGAAACCAGAATATTCGGATGTTTTAACAAACTAAAATTAAAAATAACTTATAAGATATCCCCCTTATTAAAAGACTTTAAAGCTTTTAATAAGGGGGATATTAGTTTAAAATAGTAATTAATAAAGCTATGAAAGGAAACACTTATAAGTAGGTAAAAATGAAAATCTTTTTACAAATAAAAATATTATATAAATTAAATGTTTCTTGATTTTTGAATGATCAATCGAATAAAAAACCGAATAAAAATAAAAGTTAGGAGAGAAATTATGTTTTTTAAAAGTTTTGAAAGTGTAGTACAAATAATAATAATGGCAATACTAGTTTATTTTTCAGTTATCTTAATTTTGAGAACTTCAGGAAAACGGACACTTTCTGATTTAAATGCATTTGATTTTGTAGTTACAGTAACCATGGGATCAATTGCTGCAACTACTATATTATCAGTAGCTACAACTTTTGTAGATGGAGTCATAGCTATAGTAAGTTTAGTTATACTTCAGTATATAGTAGCAAAACTAGATGCTCATTTCAATTTTGTTAGTAAGATATTAAAATCAAATCCTACCTTGGTATATTATGAAGGCGAGTTTTTAGAGGATAATATGAAAAAAATGAGAATAACAAAACAAGATATTATTCAAGAAACAAGGCAAGTAGGAGGAACTGTACTAGAAAATGTTCAGGCTGTTATTTTAGAATCAAACGGAAAACTATCAATTATAAAAGGCTTAGATAAGGATAAAATTAAACAGTTAAAAAAATATGATTAGTTTCTGTTGCTAGTAGTAAAATATGAACATACTAATGTAGTTTTATAAAAATAAAATCAGAACTTATATAAATTTAAGATTGAAAGTTATATACACTCTTTTATGTTATTTTGTGAAAACAGATTTTTTGTCTATATTAGAGAAAACTGAAAATAGGATATTAGAAAACCATAATTAGCCAGGAACTAGTTAATTATGGTTTTAAAATTTATCTTACTTGTATAGTATAAAAATAATTATCATCGTTAATTGGTCCATACTAAGTTGTCCTTATGATAATTATAATAAGTAATTACTAAATAATAATTTATTATTTAAAGAAATTTATATCTGGATTTTTCATGTCTAATATATTTTTAACTCTCCATCCTATCACAGGTTGGTACTGTGGGTGAGTTAATATATAAAACTGCTCATCTTCGATAGCTTGGAATACACTCATACCAACACTATCAATAGGAATTCCTGTGGTTATTACATGCTCTGCCCTTTTTAGTCCAGCTTTATATTCATCACTTGAATAATAAGGATTATCAGAATCAATTTCAAATCTTTCTGGTCTCCTATCATCACATAGATGTAATTTAGTTTGAATGAATCCTGGGCAGAATATTGACATTTTGACATTGGATCCTTTTTCTTGTAATTCATAATTAACTGATTCAGTAAGGCCTACATTGGCAAATTTAGTCATATGGTATGTTGGCATTCCTGATGTAGTGAGCAGTCCTGCCACACTTGCTGTATTAACAACATGACAATCAGTTCCTTGCTTTTCCATAATTGGTATAAATACTTTCATTCCGTATAAAATGCTATATACATTAGATTGCATTATATACTCAATATCATTTAATGGTAGATTATATATAGAACCAGGAATTACAACTCCTGCGTTATTGAATAGTATATCTACTTGACCATATTTTTCTATAGTTTTATCAGCTATCATTTCCATTTCATCATATTTAGTAACATCAGCGAAAAGTGTAATAAAATCTGCATTCATATCTTTAAAACGTTTATCAGCTTCTTTTAGCCCGTCTTTACAAATATCAGCTATAACCACCTTCATATCCCGTCTTATAGCTTCCTCAGCTATAGCCAGTCCTAAACCATTTGCTCCACCTGTTATAACAGCAACTTTTCCTTTAAACTCTTTCATTTCTGAGCCCCTCCCTTTATTGTAATGTATAAGCTTTATCAAAGCCTGCTTTTATTGCATCATGAACTTTTCCTGCTTTTTCAGAATCACCAAGAATTCTTACATTTGCAAAGTTCTCTTCAATTTCTTCTATTAATTTGCTAGTTTGCGGACGAACTCCTAAAGCTAAAACAACATAGTCTACATCTTTAGTTATTCTTTCTTGGCTAAAAGTATTTAACATATGAGCATGTCCCTTATCTACTGCAATTAACTGTCTTCTTGTATGCATTTCAACGCCATATTTTTTAAGTCTGGAAGTAACATCATATAATGCTGATGCATATACGCCAGGTGCAATAGTATCGATCATTTCTATAACTTCAACATTATTACCTTTTTCAGCTAAATATTCAGCTGTTTCCAGTCCAGTCATTCCAGATCCTGCAACAATTATCTTTTTATCTTTCATATCCATTTTTTTATCTAAAACTTCTGTAGCTAATAATACATTTTCCCCATGTATTCCAGGCATTTCTGGAACTATTTCATTTCCACCCATAGCTACGTATACAGCATATGGATCTAATTCTTTTAAATCTTCAATAGTTGGCGCTGAGTTTAATCTTATATCTACACCTAGATTTTTTATTTGATATTCCATGTTATTAACAAGGGCAGATAATTTCTCTTTACATGGAGGTATACTTCCTAAATGAACACTTCCACCTAAGTAATCTTTCTTTTCGAATAGTATAACCTTGAAATTTCTTGTAGCCAATACTCTAGCTGCTTCCATTCCAGCAGGACCTCCGCCGATAACTGCTACCAATCTCTCATTACCATTTTTTTCAAATCCACTAAAGTCCTCTTCAAAACCTACTTTTGAATTAACAGCACATCTTATAGCTGTTCCTGCTGTAAGTTGACTTATGCATTCAAGGCAGGATATGCAAGGTCTTATTTCTTTTTCTCTAGATTCAAAAGTTTTATTAGCGAATTCAGGGTCAGCTAATTGAGCCCTACCAAGTGCTATAAAATCTGAAACATTATCAGCTAATAAGTTTTCGGCTACTCGTGGAGTTTTTATATTGTTACAAGCTATTACTGGAATGCTTACATTTTCTTTGATAGCTTTTGATAAATGTTTTTTCCATCCTTCAGGATAAGAAACTGGCTCTATAATAGTTGTTCCTGATTCATAAGTACCTGAGCTTACATTTATTGCATGTACTCCTATACTTTCTAAGTATTTAGACATTTTTATAGCTTCTTCTAAAGTAATACCACCTTCAACAAACTCGTCTCCATCTAATCTAACAACTAGAGGAAAATTAGGACCACAAATATGTCTTATACCTCCAATTATTTCTGTAATAAATTTCATTCTATTCATAAAAGAACCACCATATTTATCAGTTCTTTTATTTGTTAAGGGACTTAAAAATTGTCCTATTAAATAACCATGGGCACCATGTAGTTCAACACCGTCTATTCCAGCAGTCTGTGCTATTTTAGCTCCTTTTACAAAGTTTCTTACAAGTTCTTCAACTTCTTCAGTTTCCATTGCTCTTGGCATTTCTCCGACTGTTTTACATGGTATTGCACTTGGTGCAACAATTTGCCTTCCATCTATAAGTGCGCTTTTTGATTGTCTACCTGGATGCTGAAGCTGAACAAATATCTTTGTATCATATTTATGCACTGCTCTTGCTAACTTTTCGAGTCTAGGAATTTGATAAGGATGAGTAACTGATAGCTGATTTAAAACGCCCACTCCTGTTACTTCATCAACTCTGGTTATTTCAGTTATTATTAATCCACATCCACCTTTAGCTCTTTCCTCATAATATTTGATTATTCTGTCACTTGCTTCACCTGTAGATGATGCTAATGATGTTCCCATTGCTGGCATAACTATTCTGTTTTTTAGTGTTAAATTTCCAATCTTTCCTTTTTTAAATAGATTTTCATAGTTCATATAAATATCCTCCTGTAGTTTATTTATTATTAATTATTTTATTTATTGACATTAGTTTAACATTCACTATAATAAATTGATATATATGACTAACACCATAATTTATGTTTTTTCTGTGCATAGTGCACAAAAAGATTAGGACTATCTTTATTGTGCAATTTGTACTATCATTATTTAGAGGTGTAATGAATAATGGCGATAAAACTTATTGATGTTTACAATGAACTTAGTGCTTATTCAAGTACTTTATATTCAAAGGATGGTGGCCAGTCTCTTATTATAGATTCAGAAGTACTAAATCCCGATATAAAAATTATCCGTAAAAATGTACTATATATGTGTAGAGCTTCAAGTTTAGTAAAAGTGGAAAAAGAAAAATTATCTAGATGTAATTTGATAATAATAAAAGATGATGAATATAATTTAGAAGATTTATCTTATAACCGTGTAAATATTATAGAATGCAATCCTGAGACAAGTTTCGAGGAATTATTTCAAAGTTTGAAAAATATTTTTATAAAAGACTATGCCTTATTAGATAGTTCAGCTATCTTGCTAGATGCTCTTATTAATGAAAAGGCAATAGAAGAAATGGCTGTTATTTCTTCCGATTTATTATATAATCCTATAATTATAATAGATTCAGGTTTTAAGGTATTAGCTCACTCTGATAAAAAAGATATAAAAGAAAGTTATTGGATTGATAGCATTGAAAGAGGCTATTGCTCCTATGAATTTATAGCAACAGTAAGGCAGATTGATGCTTTTAAAAAATCACCTAATAATAATAATCCATTTATTGTTATATGTGAGCAAAGTCCAATTAGAAAACTTATTAGCAAAATAATTATAGATGGGAATGTAGTGGCCTATGTATTAGTCTTAGAATCTGAAACTAGTTTTAAAGATAATCACTATCAAATAACTAAACTTTTAAGCGATGTTTTGTCACAAAAACTGAAAAAAGATCCATTTTATAGAAATTCTCGTGAGCTTATATATGAAAATTTAATTATAGATATACTTGAGAGTAATATTAAAGATAAAGAAAGTCTTAGGGAAAGAAGTAAAGATATATTTATTGAAGATAATTTATACCTATTAACATTTAAAATGGATAAGTATGATAGTTCTAATGTAGCTGCTAATTCTTTAGAGATGTTTTTAGACGAAATACTTCCAATACATAAATCTGTATTTTTTGAAAATTATATCCTGATACTATTAAGTTTTGAAGGGGATTTTTTAAAACATTTTAAGGAAAACGATAAATTTATTAGTTTTATAGAAAAACAAAATATAACTATATCTGTAAGCTCAAAATTCGCTGATATATTAGACTTACCGCATATATATAGACAATGCGTAGATACTTTGGATATAATAGCAAAATTAAATTTAAAAGAAAATTTGTATTCAAATGAGGATTTTAAATTTTATAATATTCTTCATAATATTAATTCAGAAATTAATATCCTAGACTTTTGCAGTAGTAAACTATTAAAAATCATTGACTGGGATAAAGAAAATGATACAGAATATTTTGATACTATAAGATCCTATTTAAAGGCCAATAGAAATGCAGTGCAAAGCTCTAAAGATTTATTTATTCATAGAAACACGATAAATTATAGATTAAACAAAATTAAAGAAATAGCCGATATTGACTTTGATGATATGGAAGAACTTTTTATGATAAATACATCCATAAAAATTTTAGAGTACACTGGCTTACTTTAATGATAAATAAATTATAATTATAATAAGTCCCTTAGCTAACCTATATATAGATAGTGAGAATAGCTTCTGATTACTTCATTGGAATATGAGTATATCAGAGCTTTTTTATTTTTGAAACATTCTAAATAACTATTGACAGATTAGTCTACAAAGCGTAAACTAAGATTATCAAATTAGTTTACAATTTGTAGACTAAAGGGAGGTAGTTATGGTTGAATTTAGACTTACTGAAGCCGAAGAAAAGTTTGCCGAAATTATTTGGGATAATGAACCAATTAAATCATCAGAACTAGTGAAGTTATCTGAAAAAGCATTTGATTGGAAGAAATCTACTACATATACTATGCTAAGGCGATTAGAAGAAAAGAAAATATTTAAAAATGATAAAAGTATTGTAGTTTCATTAGTTAAAAAAGAAGATTTTTACAGTGAACAGAGCAAGATGTTTATTGAAGACAACTATGATGGATCACTGCCAAAATTTGTTGCAGCATTCACTAGGAGAAATAAACTAACGAAGAAAGATGTTAAAGAACTAGAAAATCTAATAAAAAATCATAGGGAGGACTAGAGTGGATAAATTATTTTTACAAATTTTAAATATGAGCATTACATCTTCCTATATAATATTATTTGTTATAATAATAAGATTTTTACTTAGAAAATCACCTAAAATTTATTCTTATAGTCTTTGGTCTATTGTATTACTTAGGCTAGTTTTTCCATTTTCTTTTAAGAGTATATTTAGCTTGGTATCAATTAATACAAAAACAATCCCGTCTGATATTATTTATGCAAAGGCTCCAAAAATTAATAGCGGCATAGGAATTATAGATAATATGGTTAATAAGGCGCTGCCAGCATCAGAAAATTATGCTAGTGTGAATCCTATTCAAATCCTTTTAACCTTAGCTGAGCTTGCATGGTTAATTGGTATTGGCTTAATTATTATATATAGCCTTGTAACTACAATTAAACTAATAAGTAAGCTGAAAGATTCAGTTCATATTAGAGGCAATATTTATAAAAACAAGCAAATAAAAACACCTTTTGTTTTTGGACTGATAAAAGCTAAGATATATCTTCCTGCAAATCTTTCTGACACTGAAAAATCTTATATTATAAAGCATGAGCAAACCCATATTGAAAGATATGATCATATAATTAAATTTATAGGATTCGCAGTACTAATAGTTCACTGGTTTAATCCCTTAGTATGGCTTGCATTTATATTAATGACAAAGGATATGGAGCTCTCCTGTGATGAAAAGGTAATTAATGACTTAGGTAGTGGAATAAAAAAAGACTATTCAAATTCTATACTATCTTTATCTTCAGGAAAAAAGATTATGGCAGGCTCACCACTCGCTTTTGCAGAAAATGATACAAAGGGAAGAATCGAAAATATTTTAAATTATAAAAAGCCAAAAGTATCCATCATTTTAATAACACTTATTATCCTCATAGCTGCATTTATAGGTTTAACAACTAACCCTAAAAAAGATTCAAGAGACTTTGCTATGCAGTTTCTCGAGGTGCTTACTAGTCCCAAAAACAAAGAACTTTCAAAATACTATGATAATGATAGTGACTTTGAATCATCAGATGATATAAATAAATTTGCTGATTTAATTGAAAATGAGTACGGAGAATTAATGACAGATGAGGCTCTTAATAAGGCTATTTCTAATCGAAACATTCCTTTTGCAGAGCTGCTAAAAAATGATGATAGGTATAATATTGAGGTAAAGAGCATTGACTTAGTTGAACAAAATACTAATGAAAAAGGAAAAGATAATTACACCTATTTATTATCTCTTCAAGTTTTATTTTCTAGTGGAAAGAGTAGCGCAGCTACAGTGTCAGGTGACATCGTTATGATTAAAGAAAAAGATGACTGGAAAGTATATCTCTTTAAGCAAAATCCAGATTATCAAGAATTTTATAGTTTGCTTGTAGCAGAGGCTCAAAGATAAGTTGATATTTTTCTAGAGTCTAAGGTAATAATATATATAAATTAATGAAACCTCTTGATTTTTGGGAGGTTTTTAATAATTAGAGTTACTATTTAAGAGCAGATAATTCGCTTAAGTTAGTGTAAATTTATCCTATAAGACTATTGTGATATAATTTTCAGAGAAACAGAAAAAGTTTCATGGAAATAAATAGCCATATTTGATAAGATTAAGAAGGTATATGATTTGTAATTATTAGGGAATGATAAAATAAAATTATCTTTTAAAGTAATATTTTATTAAGTAATTTGTAATATCATAGGGTGGGGGTAAAATGGATAAAATAAGGATAGATGAATCATCAAAAATTATTGGTAAAGTAAAAGTAGGAAAAAATGCTTATATTGCTCAAGGAACTATAATAAGATCTGAAAGTGACTCTGTAGAAATCGGGAATTCTTCCTGGATTCTAGAAAACTCAGTGGTTATAGGAACAGAAAAACATCCAGTAAAAATAGGAAGTAAAACTATTTTTGGCCATAGAACTGTAACAATTGGATCTGAAATTGGAGATCTTTGCGAAATTGGAAATAATACTATATTTTTACCAGGCTCGAAAGTTGGAAGTATGTGCATCTTTGGTGAGGGGACCATAGTACCAGAAAATCATGTTATTCCACCGAGATCTGTAGTAGTAGGGAGGCCAGCTAGAGTTATTAGAAAGCTAACTGAAGACGATGAAAATATGATTATAAGAATGAGAAGTAATGATATTTCTCTTGATGACTTTGTAGAAAATATATTTGATTATGATAAGGGAGAAAGTGTTATGGATAATATATATGAATTTGAAGGTAAGTACCCAGAAATAGCTGAAACGGCTTATATTGATAGTAAGGCAGAAATCACTGGAGATGTTGTAATAGGAGATGATTCTTATATTGGCTCGGGCGTTAAAATAGTAGGTAATTCTCATGGACCTATAAAAATCGGAAGAAATGTTCAGGTCCTTGAAAACTGCGTTTTACACCTACTACCAGACAATGAATTAACCATAGATGATAATGTAACTATTGGACCAAATTCGACTATTCACGGGACAATTATAAGGAAAAACAGTGTTATTGAAGCAGGCTCAATAGTATGCGATTATAGTGAACTAGGAGAAAACTGTCTAGTTAAATCTGGAAGTCTGGTAAAGCAAAGAGATAAATTTGAAGCTAATAGTATAATAGAAGGCTTTCCTGGAAAGGCTATAGGAAAGAAGAAAGAATTAATAGAGAGACCTGATTGGGCTATAAGAAAAAAATAAAAATCTTCTTAATCAATGAGAAAACTAATAAAATTAAATTATTATATTGAAGAGAGGAGTGTTTATAAATGAAAAATTCAAAACACGTTGTGATTACCGGCGCAGGTAGTGGTTTAGGTGCTTCAATGGCAGTTAAATATAATGAACTGGGGAATCATGTTACTTTAATAGGTAGAACAAAAGAAAAATTAGAACAAGTTGCAAAGACCTTTAAGAGCTCAAATTATTCAATTTATCCTTTAGACGTATCTTTATTTTCTGATGTAAAAAAAGTTTTCTCTAAAATAGTAAAAGATGTAGGTCCAATTGATATATTAATTAATAATGCAGGTGTTGGATATTTTGATTTAGCAGAAAATATAACTGAAGATCAAATAAATCAAATGATAGATATTAATCTAAAAGGAACAATTTTTTGCACGCAGCAAGTCCTTCCTTTAATGAAAGATAGAAACTCAGGCTCTATTATTAATATAATATCAACTGCAGGAGTTGAGGTTAAAGTAGATGAATCAGTTTATTGCGCAAGTAAATTTGGAATTAGAGCATTTACAGAAAGTATAATAAAGGAATTGGAGGATAATGATATTCATATCCATGGAATATATATGGGCGGCATGAATACACACTTTTGGGGAGATGAGTTACAAGATGAAAGTGAGACAGGATTAATGGATCCAGATGATATTGCCGACATTATTATATTTAATACAGAAAAGCGAGCAAATATGAATATACCAAAAATAATTATCAAGAACCATTAAGATCCATATAAGTTTATAAATCTTAATATAAATTTAATAAGATATGAAAAATGATTCAAGGAAAAAATTAAAGGGATAGGGTGGATTTTACGCTCCATCCTTTTTTATTTTTACTTTATCTTATCATTCAATTCAATCTGGTTTTTATAATGAACTACTTACCACCTGTTACTCTTAAGAGCTACTTTACTAGAAGAAGGTGAGGGCCTTTAAGTTGTCTGAACTTAAATATGATATATAATGAATGAGGCATATATAATTTATATGCTTTTTTTAGATTAATACTACAATTAGGAGGATTTATGTTTTATTGCAAAATGGATTGGTATAAGCCAGTACTTAAAGGTTTTAATAAGCATATACTTATATCGGAAATAAACGAACTTGGTATAGAAAATATACTTAACCAGCTACAAATAAAAAATAAAGATAAAGATAAAGATAAAGATAAAGATAAAGATAAAGATAAAAAAGATATATTTAAACTTTTAAGTAGATATTTAAAAAACCTTTGGAACTTAGGAGCCTATGATCTTGTAATTGATTTTTTAGTTTGCGTAAAATCAGAGGATAAATACAATTACAAAGAACTTTATAAAAATTTCAATAAAAGTCCAAGATGGGAGAAAGTCATAGACGCTGTAGATATAGAAATAGAAAATGCTGAAAAAACTGGCATTTATGAAATGGGGATTAAAGCTACAGCAAAAAGAATATACACTGAAAGAGTAGTAGGGGTAGACCTTGATTTTGATAATATAAAAAAAGAAGATATAGACCTTATTGCAAAAAATAGTAAGAAGGAAAATCATCATAGGATTTTTAAGCCCTTATTTCAATATTTAATACTAAAGGATGAACTTGAACTAATGTGGTATCTTTTTGATAGCTATATAGTAGACTCTCTTACTAGATTTAAAGAAGACCATATTTATAATTACTTGAATTTGTATTTATCAGAGCTTATGAGCGTTTTGTGGAACTTTGCTCATATAAAAGAAGTCTATGCTAAAGACAAGGGTAGAATGATAGGAGCACTTCCTAGTAGAGAATTTACTTATTTGTTAGAATCTTGGAAAGATAAAGATAAAAGTATTTTTAGGAAAACTCGAAATAAAATGCTCTTTGGAGAAAGTAAACTTCCAGACGAGATGATGGTACAAGAAAAAACATTAAATAATTTATTATATCTTTATAATGTAAGCTTAGCGTCAAGTAAATCTGTTTCAGATGATATGAAAGACTATTTTACTTATTTACTAGCAGCACTTCTTTTATATTTTGATAGAAGCGAAGAGGCAGCTAAATTTATATATAAAAACAATAAATATTACTCTCTAGACAGTTTAAATAGCCTAGGCATATTAGTCTCAATAGCTCTGGATTCAAATGACTTTGAAACAGTAAATATGCTTTATGGCATGTTTTTAACTGAAAAAAGATTTTTAGACAATTTAGTAGGAGATTTAGAAGATCATATAAGTGAATCTTTAAAGCTTTTAGAGGAGCTTAAATATTTATTTGACAAAGAAAAAGAAGGTAATATATTCGGTAAATCTATAAAAAAATCCAGAGAAACTTTAGGAGATAAACTAGATGAAACTGAGATGAAAAGATATTTACAATCTAACCTAAATCCTATAGAAACTTTTAGATATAATTTTTTTGAAGAAATAGCTACAGTTACCTTAATGGAGGAATATAAAAACTATAAAAAACTTACAGGCTATGAGCTTATAAAGCTAGGAAAAAAATTAAACTTAAGACTTAAAGCTATATTTGGCACCTCAACTATAGAGTCAAAAAGGACAAAAAATAAAAAGGTAAGCTTTATACCAGTTAGCTTAGGTCTAGCCACTGCTATTGACGAAGAAGGGTATATAGAAACATATATGATACCAGACTATATTAAAGAAAAAAGTGAAAAAATATATAGGTCATATAGAGCCATAGGTCCCAGAATAAATAATATAAATTATAAGTTTATATATAACTTGATTAATAAAGCTCTTTCTGAAAAAAGCACTTATTTATATATGGAAAATATGGGAGAAGTTGTAGAGGCTATAATAAAAGATCAGCCAGAAAAATATAAAAAATTATTAAAGGCAGAGTGGAGTGAAAAAACTGCAGAGAGAATTTTCATATCTAACTATAAAAATGAAAGAGAAGGACAAGCTGTAGAAAACTTTCATAAAAGGTCCTTTAGACAAGACAAATATAAAAGACTAAATCCTTATAATAAGTCTATCTACAATGAAGCTTATAATTATTTTATGCAGTCCTATAAAGATGGAGACGAAAGCTATAAAGAAATACTTAAGGACCCTGACTTAAGAAAACTACTACTTACTGCAGAGTGGTTTTGGGAAAAAGAATTAAATGGAAATATAAGTGATGAGGAAAAGTCCGGTCAAGAATTCACTTATCTAGTTGCTAATTATTTGAAGTCAGTTGAGATATATTTAAAAAAGAAAATTGAAAGTATTTATACAAATCATCACATAAGAAATGAGAAAATAAATGATTTAGAGAGAGCGACTTTGGGTAATTTGTACCACGAAGTATATAATAATCCAGATATCTTAGAAGATGAGTTACTTGAGAAAATCGAATCTTATTTAAAGGCCATAGGCTTTAGAGGCATGCACAGGCATAAACAAAATCCAGTTTTTAAATACCTACATCATTTTGCTCAAAGAATCAGAAATGGATACTTTCATAAGGATACTATAGTAAACTTTTCAGAGGCGAAAGATATTAGAGACTATACCTTATATGTGCTTAGAAGAATAGCAATTGACTTTAAAAAATAAAAGTATAAAAAGAGTCGAAAATATAAAAGTTAAGTTACTTGTAGATAAGGGGTTTTATTTTAAGAGAGATGTTAAAAATATTAATGTTTCTTTATAAGCTATAAAGGCAGAAGCTATTGAATTATCAGTATTTAAAAGGTTTTTTGTGTTGACAATTATTAGCTTATAAGTTAAAATATTGAAAATGCTTTGATTATAAAAAGTTGTAAACTAATGGGAAAAGAAATAGAAGTTTATTAGCGAAAAGACTTTTTGCAAGCCTAAGGAAAACCACCTAAGAGCGTGGCTCTCAGTTATTTACTATGAATATATCTTAGCTACGTAAAAGCTATACTAGTTTAATGTTTGGTGGAAGCGAGAATAATAGCACTCGTCCTTTTTAGGGCGAGTATTTTTTTATAGATTTTTAAGGAGTGAGTATAGATGGAAAATAAAGTTATAGCAAAGTTTGGAGGTAGTTCACTCGCTAATAGTGAGCAGTTTATAAAGGTTAAAGATATTATAAAATCAGATAAAAACAGAAGATATATAGTTCCTTCGGCGCCGGGGAAAACTCATGAAGAGGACCATAAAATTACAGACCTTTTATATATGTGCTATCAGCTTGCCTCTCATAGGCTAAACATTGATGATGTTTATAACATTATAGAAAAAAGATTTATAGATATATCTAGAGATTTAAAGTTGGAATTAAATATAGAGGAAATTTTAGATGATATAAGAGATAAAATTCAAAAGGGAGCATCTAAAGACTATACAGCAAGTAGGGGAGAGTATTTAAATGCTATCATACTTTCAAGTTTTTTAGGTTTTGAGTTTATAGATGCTAAAGATATAATTATATTTGATGATAAAAATAAATTTGATTTTAAATCTACTGAAAAAAAGTTAAAAACGAGATTAAATAATGACGCTTACGCTGTTATTCCAGGGTTTTATGGATCTAATACAAAGGGCGAGATAGTTACCTTTAGTAGGGGAGGGTCAGATATAACAGGTGCAATAATTGCGAGCACCCTAGGATGCAGCCTCTATGAAAACTGGACTGATGTATCAGGGTTTTTAATGGCGGATCCAAGGATTGTAGACTCACCAAGGCCTATTGAAACAATAACTTATAAAGAACTTAGAGAACTCTCCTATATGGGAGCCCCAGTACTCCATGAAGAGTCTTTATTTCCAGTAAAGGATAAGGGAATAGTTGTAAACATAAAAAACACCAATTTTCCAGAGGAGCCTGGCACTAAAATAGTAGATGACCTTTATCCTCAAAAAAATGCAGATATTATTACTGGAGTTACAGGAAGAAAAGACTTTACTGTTATTTCTATAGAAAAAACCAGGATGATAAACGAAAAAGATTTTTTCAGAAAACTGATTACCGTTTTTGAAACTAACCATATATCCATAGAACATATGCCTTCAAGCATAGACTCTATATCAATAATAGTTTCAAGTTCTCAGCTAAACTCTAAATTAGACAAGATTATAGAAGAGATAAAAATATATTGTAATCCAGACTCTGTTATAGCCTACCCTAATATGGCCCTTATTGCTGTAGTTGGTAGAGGTATGATAAACACTAAAGGAATATCAGCTAAAATATTTACGGCCCTATCAACGGGTGGAGTAAATATTAGAATGATATCCCAGGGCTCTAGTGAACTTAATATTATAATAGGAGTTAAGAATAAAGACTTTGAAAAATCTATAAGATCAATTTATAAAACCTTTGAAAATAATAAGCTAGGAGTAGATTTAGATGAAAAAATATAATATAGCAGTAGTTGGAGCAACAGGACTTGTCGGTAGTGAAATAACTAGGATACTTGAAGAAAGAAATTTTCCTATAGAAAATATTTACTTTCTAGCATCGAAAAAATCTGCTGGGAAAACAATTAAATTTCAGAGTAAAGACTATATTATAGAAGAACTAAAAAAAGAATCTTTTGATAAAGATATTGATATAGCACTTTTTGCAGCTGGTGGATCTATTAGTAAAAAATATGGAAATATTGCAGCTGAAAGAGGAATAAAAGTTATTGATAATAGCAGCGAATTTAGAATGGATAAGGATGTGCCTTTAGTTGTGCCAGAGGTTAACTCTGAAATAATAAAAAAGACCACTCGAATTATAGCAAATCCTAACTGCACTACAATACAGGCAGTAGTTGCCTTAAAACCATTAAATGATAAATTTAAAATAAAAAGAATTGTATATTCTACTTACCAGGCAGTATCTGGTTCTGGCCTTGGAGGACTTAAGGCACTAGAAATGGGGGAAATAAAAACTTATCCCCATGATATAAGAAATAATGCCTTGCCTCAAGTAGATAGTTTTTTAGATAATGGATATACAAAAGAAGAAGTAAAGATGATAGATGAAACAAGAAAAATTTTTAACGACGAAAATCTTAAAATTACAGCAACATGCGTTAGAATACCAGTTAAGTGCGGCCATAGCTTATCAATAAATGTAGAATTTGAAAATCCATTTGAAATGGAAGATATACTAGGCACTTTAAAAAATGGAGAAGGTATAGTAGTAGAGGATAATGGAAAAGAAAACATTTACCCGATGCCAATAAATGTAGAGGGAAAAGACTCAGTATATGTTGGAAGGATAAGAAGAGACTTTAGCGCTGACAATGCAATTAATCTATGGGTTGTAGCTGATAATATAAGAAAAGGCGCAGCTTTAAATGCAGTTCAAATAGCAGAAAAATTAATAGGTATAATCTAGGGGGCAAAGTTATGATAAATATTGGACTACTCGGCCTTGGTAATGTAGCCAGCGGAGTTGTGGAAATTTTAGAAAAAAGAAAAGATGAAATTTATAAGCTTGTTGGTAAAAATATAAATATCAAGAAAATACTTGTAAAAGACATAGATAAAAAAAGAGATGTAGATATAGATAAAGATAAATTAACAACAAGTTTTGATGAGATCTTAAAGGACGATGAGATAAGTATTATCCTAGAGCTAACAAGCGCCCTAGAGGAAAGCTATGACTATATAAAACTTGCCTTAAAAAACAAAAAATCAGTAGTTACAGCTAATAAAGCTGTAGTATCAAAATATTTTGAAGAACTATCAAGTCTTGCAGATGAAAACAAGCTTTCATTTTTATACGAAGCAAGCGTAGGAGGGGGCATTCCAATAATAAAGCCTTTAAAGGAAGAATTAGTATTAAATAAAATATCTGAGGTTAAGGGTATATTAAACGGAACTTGTAACTACATTTTAACTAATATGTTTGAAAAAGGCCTTGAATACGATGCAGTTTTAAAAAAAGCTCAAGAGCTTGGTTACGCAGAGATGGATCCTAGCGCAGATGTTAAGGGAGATGATACTCTTAGAAAGCTTAGAATACTAGGAACTTTGGCCCTTCAGGGAAGGGTTCAGGAAAAAGATATTATTCTAGAAGGAATAGATAAAATTACCTTGTTTGATATAGAAAAAGTAAAAGCTATGGACTCTACTGTAAAGCTTATAGGAGAGATAAAAGAACTAGAAGGCGCTTACTACGCTATAGTTATGCCTACCATAGTAAAAAAAGACTCTTATTTTGCAGGGGTTAATATGGCCTATAATTCTGTAAGTTTTAATGGAGATAATGTAGGAGAACTTAAATTTTATGGGTCAGGAGCTGGAAAGCTTCCAACAGGAGATGCAGTTATAAGAGATTTACTAGATATTGTCTTAGATTATGATAGAAAGAATAATCCCTTAGGAGATAGGGTTCTTGAAAATAGAAGCTTAGACTTTAAAGGAAAATATTACCTTAGAATTTCAGATTCAGAGGAGAAAACCCTTAAGCTTCTGGATGAGATATCGGGAGAAATAATATCTAATACAGCTATTATAACTAAAGAAATAAAGTATAAACACTTAATGGATAAAATATCAGATTTAGATATTAATGAAGACAAGTACTTTATAGCTAGAATTCTTGATTAAAGGAGGAAAAGATGAAATATATTAGTACAAGAAATAAAGATAAACATGTTTCCTCAAAAGAGGCTATTGTAAAAGGAATCTCCAGTGACGGAGGATTATTTGTGCCGGAAAGAATTCCAAAGATAGAGAATTTACAAACTTTAGCCCATATGAACTATCAGGAATTAGCTTACACTGTTTTAGAAAAGTTTTTCACTGATATAGATGAAAAAACACTTAAATACCTAATAGATAAGGCATACGATGAAAAATTTGAAAAAAAAGAAATAGCTCCCTTAGTAGAAGTTGGAGATTTATATTTTTTAGAGCTATTTCATGGTCCAACTTATGCTTTTAAAGATATGGCCCTTTCTATTCTTCCACACTTATTAAATGAATCTATAAAAAGTGAAAAAGAAAATAAAGAAATAGTTATCTTAACTGCAACATCTGGAGACACAGGTAAGGCTGCTTTAGAAAACTTTGCGAGTGTATCTGGAATTAAAATAATAGTATTTTTCCCTGAAGAAGGTGTAAGCAGCATTCAAAAAAAGCAAATGCTAACCCAAGAAGGTGATAATACCTTTGTAGTATCTATAAATGGAGATTTTGATGATGCCCAAACTGGCGTAAAAGAAATTATGAAAGACAGCATGTTAATAGATCTTTTAGATAGGAAAAACTACAGATTATCCTCAGCTAATTCAATAAATATAGGAAGGCTAGTGCCTCAAATAATATATTATTTTAAAAGCTACTTAGATCTTTTAAGAGAAAACAAGATTAAAAAAGGTGAGAAGATTAATTTTGTAGTTCCAACAGGAAATTTTGGAAATATACTTGCAGCTTATTATGCTAAAGAAATGGGCCTACCAATAAATAAGTTAATCTGCGCATCTAATGAAAATAATATTTTAACGGATTTCATAAATACAGGAATTTATGATAAGAAAAGAAAACTTAAACTAACATCTTCTCCTTCTATGGATATACTAGTTTCATCTAATTTAGAAAGACTTTTATTTTATCTTAATCATGAAAACGATGAGGAAATAAAAGATAATATGCGTGATTTAGAAGAAAAAGGTGAATATAAAGTAGAAAATATAAGTCTAGAGGATTTTGTGGGCTACTATACAACAGAGAAAGAAACAGAGATTTCAATTAAAGAAGTATTTGAAAAAGAAAACTACTTAATGGATCCCCATACAGCTGTCGGCCATAATGCTTATAAAAAATATAAGTCTGAAACAAAGGATAAGAGTAAAACTGTAATAGTATCTACTGCGAGTCCTTTTAAATTTGGAGCAAAGGTAGCTGACTCAATAGGTATAGACATTAAAGGTAAAGATGATTTTACGATTATAAAAGAGCTCCACCAAAAAACAAAACTAGAAATACCAAAAAATATAGTAAAACTTGAAGAAAAAAAGATTATTCATAAAAACAATTGCAACAAAGAAGATATGAAAATGATAGTTTTAAAACTTTTAAAAGTAGATGATATAAATGATTAATATAAAAGTACCTGCTACAACGGCAAATATAGGACCTGGCTACGATAGTTTAGGGATAGCCTTAAATTTATATAATAAATTTTCATTCCAGGAAACACCGAGGGGCCTTGAAATAATAGGAGGCTTAGATGGTGAAAAGGATGCTGACAACTTAGTCTATACTTCAATGCTAAAGACCTTTGAACATGTAGGATATAAACATAAAGGGATAAGAATTAATATAGAAACTAATATCCCCGTTTCTAGGGGACTTGGAAGTAGTAGTACCTGCATAGTAGCTGGAGTAATGGCTGCTAATGAAATCGCAGGAAAGCCCTTATCATTAGATGATGTTTTAACAGTAGCAACTGAGATAGAAGGCCATCCAGATAATATAGCGCCTGCACTTTTTGGTGGGCTTGTAGCATCTCTAATGGAAGAAGATAGGATTTATTATAACAACATACAGATAGGGGAAGGGCTTAAACTTTATGCTATAGTGCCTAATTTTACAGTATCAACCAAAGATGCCCGGGAAGTACTACCAGAGAATATATCTCATAAAGCTGCTAGTGAAAATGTAGCTAGAGTTTCCTTAGTTATTTCAGCATTTTCCAGTGGTAGATTTGACCTATTAAAGCCTGGGCTAAAGGACAATTTACACCAGCCATATAGGTCAAAATTAATAAAAGGATTTGATCAGGTTATAGATAAATGCTATGAATTTAAAGCCTACGGGGCATATTTAAGTGGAGCTGGGCCTACTATTATGGCAATAGTGGATGAATCTAATAATGACTTTAAAGAAGAAATGGAGTATTATTTAAAATCTAAAGGTTATGACTGGAAAATAATAGAATTACAAATAGATTTAGATGGAGCAGTAAAGATATAACCTAATTTAATAAAATCAAGTTTAAAATTATTCTATTCTTTTAGAGGGCTATACTTAAAAGAGTATATAGAATAATTTTTTATATAAAAAATAAAATTTTAAAAAACTTTTAAAAAGCTAAATTATAATAAATTAATTGGAATAAAAAAGTTTAAAAAGAGAAATAAAGGTATATAATAGAGTAGCTATTTAAAAATATTGAGATAAGGATAGCTTAGATGTAGAATTTAACAGCGGAGGAAATACATATGAAAGAAAATAAAATATTATTGGTATCAGATTTTGTAGGGGTAGGAAAAGTTGCCCTTTCTATGATGATTCCAATATTAAATACTATGGAGGCAGATGTTTCTTATCTACCTACAGCAGTAATATCAAATAACTTTGATTACGGAAAAGCTCATGTAGAAGAACTAACAGGCTTTATGGAAAATACTAAGAATATATGGAAAGAATTAGATTTCCAGTTCGACATAATTACTACGGGAATAATTATGAATACTTCTCAGGTTGATATCGTTAAGGAAATTATTAAATATCACGATAAAAAACCATTAATTATATCTGATCCTATAATGGGAGATGATGGTGAACTATATCCAGGGTTATCAGAGGATTTAATAGAAGCCTCAAGACAAATGGCCTTGGAAGCAGATGTGATAATACCTAATCTTACAGAGTTTAGCTTGATAGTTGGTAGAGAATACTTAGGACCAGAAAAACTAAAGGATTCTATACTTGTGTCTTGGCTAGAAAAAGCTAGATCTAGAGGCGTAAAATCTGCAGTTATTACATCAGTGCAAATAGGAGAAGAATACTATGTATATGGATATTCTGAAAAAGAAGATATTTTCAGAGTGAAAATCGATTATGTTCCTGTAAAAGTAGGAGGAGCTGGAGATGTATTTACCTCTCTAGTAATAGGAAGCTACTTAAAAGAAAGCTCTCTTAAAAAATCCATTGAGTATTCAACTGAGGTTTTAACTGATATTATAAGAAAAGAATATAAAGGAGCTAAATCCGGTAAAGTAAATGAAATAAAAATACAACACCATCTTCAGTATATATATAAATCTCTTTAATCCTAAGTTTGACTTATTCTTTAGATAATAATGAAATATGATTATAAAATTAAAAATAAAAATTATAAACCTGCTAGGGCTTAATTAAGTCTTACCAGGTTTATTTTTAATTGAAAATATTTTTCTAATAAACTATTCAAATTAGATTATTAGATTATTAAATATTATTCTTTACTTTACAAAAAGTACATATTAAATGGCTTAAATTCCATTTTGTTAAAGAAAAGTTAAAAAAGTCACCAAAGAATCTAAAGATGTTTCAGATATAATAAATCAACAAGAACAATTAAAAAAGAAATAAATTTAGAATTAACACTCTTATATGGACCTTAGAAATAAAGGAGAAACTTTAATCTTTTAAATAAAGAGATCAAATAAAGAGATCAAATAAAGAGATCAAATAAAGAGATCAGCAAAAAAGCAATGATAAGTTAAGGTAAAATACACATAAATTTCAACTAAATCGATTAAAATGTTTTGTTTTACATAAAAAAGAAAGGAGGTAAATCTCTATGTTAGATAATATTTACTCTGTATTTATGCTTATATGTAAAGTTTTTGTTATATATTTTGGAGTTATATCTATATTTTCTATATTTGGAAAAAAGAAAGAAAAGCCAGTAAATAAAAAACTGAAATTTGCAGCCCTTATTGCAGCAAGAAATGAAGAAGATTGCATTGAAGGAATTATTGATACTTTAAAAAGGCAGAATTATCCAAAAGAATTATTAGATATATATGTAATCCCAAATAATTGCACTGATAATACAGCCGGTGTAGCAAGAGCTAGAGGCGCTAATATTTTAGAGGCCCCAGAAAGTGTTAAATACAAAGGCGAAGCACTGAACTTTGCAATAGATGAGTTATTAAACAGTGAGAAAGAATATGAGGCCTTCTTAGTATTTGATGCCGATAACGAAATTACTAAAGGTTTTGTAGCATCAATGAACCAAACTCTCTTAAATGGATTTAGAGTAGCTAAAAGTAGAATATTAGCAAAAAACCGTGAAGATTCTTGGGTAGCAATGTGCTATGACATTCATTTCTGCACTGCAAATGTATTTTTAAATAGATCAAGAGCGCGAATAGGACTTTCTGCTAGATTAATTGGAACAGGATTTGCCGTTACAAGAGAATATTTAGATGAAATAGGTGGATTTAATACAAAAACTATAACAGAAGATGCAGAGTTTTTTGCAATGTGCGCCGCTAATGGTGAAAGAATAGGTTTCTCTGAAAATGCAGTTACCTATGATGAGCAAATTCTTGATTTTAAAACATCTTTAACACAAAGAAAACGCTGGATGAGTGGTATTATGCAGGTGTTAGTACTTAAGTTTA
>JAAZDF010000064.1 GCA_012512905.1 Clostridium sp. | reverse complement strand
CTTTTTTTGCTTTATCACTAAATAAGATCTTTTCTATATAATTCTTTTCCATTTTTCATATACACCATTGGGATCCTTTTCGAAAGAGATGTTAGTATTTCATAAGATATAGTATCAGCTTGTTTTGCTAGATCATCAGCCCATACTTCAGCTTCTTTATCTTTTCCAATAATTGTTGCGACATCTAAAGTTTTAATATTTTTTATATCAGTTACATCTATCATAATATGATCCATGCAAACTCTACCAACTTGATTTACAAATTTCCCATCTACTATAATTTTATTCTTATTTGAAAGACTTCTAAAATATCCATCTGCATATCCAATAGCTAAAGTTGCTATTTTACTATGGTCTCTTTCTGTTATAAAGGTGCTACCATAGCTTATCCCTGATCCTTTTTTTAAGTTAGAAATTTGTATGATTTTTGCTTTCAAAGATAGAATAGGCTGGACTTTAATATTTTCTTTTTTTATTTCATCAGATGGGTAATATCCATATAAAAGAAGTCCTGGTCTTACGCAGTTAAAATAAGCTTCTTCGCAGTCAACAATAGCACCACTGTTTGAGGCATGGTAATCTGTAAATTTAATTTTTCTATCGTCCAGTTCACCCAAAATACTTTTAAATTTTTCAAGTTGCATATTTGTTCTCTTTTTATCCTTACTATCAGATTCAGAAAAATGTGTATATATACCTTGCATATTTATAGCTTCAAGTTTTGAGATTTTTTCTATCTCATCTATTGTTTCTTTTGAAGGTAAAAATCCAAGCCTACCTATTCCTGTATCTATGGCTATAAGGACCCTTGCTTTTTTTTCTAATTTAAGAGCTTTTTCATTTAATAATTTTGCATAATTATAATCTAAACAATTTATTATAAAATCTTCTCTAATAGAGTCTTCTATAAAACATTCTGGAGTATAACTAAAAATATTAATTTCTGATTTTATTCCTTTATTCCTAAGTTCTTTTGCTTCTTGATAAATAGCAACTCCAAATGAAGTTACTGAGTTTTTCTCAAGTTCTCTTGCAATCTCAAAAGAACCATGACCATAGGCATCTGCCTTAATCATGGCTATAATTTTTTTATCTTTTACTTTATTCTTTATATTTTTTATATTTTTGTCAAGTACATCTAAATTAATCTCAGCCCAAACAGGTCTACCATCTTTAATCATAACTACCTATAACCTCTCAATACTTTTCTAATTTAACCACTTATAATATATCATACTAATCAATAATATAATAAATTCCTATTGTTTTTCTTGATTAAAACTGATTTTCTTTAGGTATTTCGGTATATTCGAAATAATCTCAGATGCTTTAACTGTATATTTTTCTTTAGAGAGTATATCGCCTATATATCCATGAATATATACAGCTAAGCAAGCTGCATCTAAGCCATTCAACTTTTGCCCTGCAAAAGCACTAATTATACCTGTTAAAACATCCCCCATACCTCCTTGAGCCATAGAAGAACTTCCTGTTGTGTTTATATATACTTTGTTGCCATCTGTAATTACAGTATTATACCCTTTTAGTACAACAGTTAAATTATTTTCCTTTGCAAAGTTTCTTGCTATATCTATTCTATTGTTACTAATTTCTTCTATAGATAAGCCAGTAAGTCTTGCCATTTCACCAAGATGTGGAGTGATAATTACATTGAAATTTAAATGTTTAAGAATTTCAGTTCTTCCTTTTAAAACATTTAATCCATCGGCATCTATTATTAAAAAGGAATCTTCCTTACCTTCTTCTTGCATAACTTTAATTACTTTAAGTAAAATTTTATAAGTTTCCTTTGTATCTCCTAATCCAGGCCCTATAGCAACAACGCTGGATTTTTTTACTTCATTTTCTAACCTATCTATATCTACACTCATAATCTCCCTAAGCCTCGGAACCAAAACTTCAAGTGATTCTTTATGTGAAGTAAGTGATACAAGTCCCGATCCGCTTGATATGGCAGCTTCAGAAGTAAGTATTGCAGCTCCAGTAAACCCTAGGGAACCGGCAACAATAAGAACTCTACCGTAATTCCCTTTATATCCAGTTTTTTGCCTAATAGGGATTAGTTTTTTTGCTTTATTATAGTCAAGAATATACTCTAAAGACTCAAATTTCTCTTCTACAAATTCTGGTATTCCAATATCTACAACATCAACTTCCCCAATATATTTAAAAGCTCTATAATTTAGAAAACCTCTTTTCATGCACTGAAATGTTATAGTTCTATTAGCTATAACGCAGCTATTAAAAATTTCTCCAGTGTCAGAATTAAGGCCTGAAGGAACATCTATGCTTATAACTTTATCAGAATAACTATTAATAGATTCAATTATATTAAATAAAAGTTCATTATTTTTACCGATAAAACCTGTTCCAAATAAAGCATCAATAACTATATCAGAGTCGCAAAGAGATTCTTTTAAAATCCATAAATCTCTTTTTTCATCTTCAATAAACATATAAGGTATATTTATATGTTTCAATATATTAAAGTTTGTCCTTGCATCTCCTTTAAATCCATCTTCTTTTTTATTTGAATATATATATACATCTACATCTTTCCCCAAATTATATAAATGTCTTGCTATAGCAAATCCATCTCCGCCATTGTTTCCAGGGCCACAAATAATAACATAATATTCTTTCTCTAAGTCTATTTTTTTAAGAGCTTCAATACAAGCATTTTCCATAAGCACAATACTCGGCATTCCTATTTTATCTATAACGTAATTATCAATATTTCTCATCATTGAAGAACTTGCAATTCTCATTTATATTCCCCCTCAATTATAACCATGGTTACTACATATTCCTTTGAATGAGTAATACTTAGATGCACTTTATTATTTTTAGTTTCAAAAACTTCTTTTATCTTTTTATCAAGCTTTTCAGATTTTATGTAAGGTTTTCCTAGACTAGTATTTTTAATTTCAATATCTTTAAAAGAAATCTCTCCTATTCCTGTTCCCAATGCTTTAGAGAAAGATTCTTTGGAAGAAAAATATCCAGCTAAACTTTCTATTTTACCCTTAGACTTGAAAATTTCTTTTTCTGTGAAGATACGACTTAATTTTTTTTCAGAATTAAACACTTTTTTTATTCTTTTAATTTCTAAAATATCTGTTCCTATACCTAATATCATAAAATCACCTTATCCTTATTAATATATTATACTAGTTAAAGTTCTATATTTTAAGTTAATTATTAATCAATTTAATATAAATATATTTCAATTTTAAAAAAAGCTACTTTAAAGTAGCTTAATGATCGATACTGCTTTATTTATTCAGTAAACTCTTGAATTTTACTCTTTACTTTTTTTGCAATTCCAATATATGGATCTTTTATTTTTCTTTCTTCTATCAATAATGAATTAATTGATGCTCCAAGTAACATAATCATTGATATTAACAGAAGCCAAAGCATAAGAGCAACTAAAGTTCCAAGAGCTCCATATAATTTTGAGTAATTCGCAAAATTATCAACATAAACTTGAAATCCTACAGTAAGTACCAGTATAGCAGCAGATGAAAATATAGATCCTGGAAGAGCATATTTAAACTTAACACTCCGAACCGGAACAAACATATAAAATGCTATAAACATAAAAAATATTAGTGCTACGGGAAGGATTATTCTAATCGCATTTAATATATTATCTAGCATAAGATTTGGAAAAACTTCTTTAATTAAAATAAGTATTTGATTACCAAATACAATTCCAAGTAAAGCAATAAGAATTACACTGGCTAAAACTAAAACCCACATTATTGAAAGTGCATATCTTGCTAATATATTTCTACTCTCTCCCGTATCCATAGCTTTATTAGTTCCTTTCATAAAAGCTCTAAAGCCTAGTGAAGCAGAGTATATGGCTGTTACTATAGAGACAGACATTAAGCTTCCTCTTTGATTATCAACTAAATCTATCACTATATTAGATATCATATTGTATATGTCTGAAGCTAAATTATTTTTCAAAAAATTAAGTATATAACCTGAGTCTAAATTTAAATAAGCTATTAATGTAAATAAAAATATTAAAAAAGGGAAAATCGAAAGAAGTAAACTATATGTAAGCTGATAAGCATATGGAAGTGTATCATCTTCATCTATCTTCTTTAATAATTTTTTTATAAAATTAAATATTTTTTCCAAAACATTAGCTCCTTTCATTTATATTCTCTTCTATTATAGTATATTTAAGACCAATTTATAAGGGTATATGCAATATACGGGTTTTTTTGCGTACAATAATAGAAGCTGCTACAAATTTGTAGCAGCTTTTATTATTTTTATATTGTATTTTAGAATACTGATTCTTCTCTATTTATTGTCGCAGAAACTTTTTCTCCAAGTTCTTTTTCATTTTCAAAGAATATATTTTTTGCAATTATTAAATCCATAAGCTCCTCAATTAAAGCTTCAGGTATCTCATTTTTAACTTTCTGTACCCTTAAAGAAAATCTTTTTCCCAGTTTATTTTTAAAATTCATAGTTAATGTATTCATTTATTCCCCCCTAAAGACTTTCAATTAAAGATAAATCTTGAACTTTAATACCAGCGCTTTCTTGCTCACAAAGCTCTACTATTTTAGAAGCAACAGCGTATACATCATCATCCGTAGCATCGACTTTCAGATTCGCAATTTTTCTAGTCTCAAAATACATCTTATCATTTTTGATTTCTCTAATAAAGGTTAACAACAGATTTTTTGATTCTTTTCTTGTTTTTATTTCCATATAATCACACCCCTCATATATTAACTATGGGGTTTATATATAAAGAGCAAAATTATTTTCATTTATTGTGTAATGACACATAATGTTTTTAAAAATAACCTTATAAGATTAAAAGAATCTCTAGAACGATTAGTCATCCTAGAGATTCTTATTTTTTTATATTACATTCCAAAGTAAGAAGCTAGTTGCTCTGCCATTCTTTTGGCTAAAGCTTTTTGAAGCACTTTATCATTTAATTTTGCTGCATCAGATGGATTAGAAATAAATCCTATCTCTGCAAGTACTGATCTCATTTCAGTTTGTCTTAAAACAGCAAGAGATTTTCCTGAAATACTAGTGTCTGGACCATTTCTTCTGTTTGCAAATCCTAAGTCTAAAAATGATTGTTTAAGTTTATTCGAAACTTCTATACTTTCACTTATAGTCGACATAGAAACACTATTATTTTTGTATGATGGATACATAACAAATGCTCCATTTGGTCCAGGTCCAGAACTATAATCATGATGTATACTAACTAAAAGATCCGCTTTAGCATTATTTGCTACATTAGCCCTTTGGCTTAAACCTACATAAACATCACTACTTCTAGTAAGTATTGAATTAATGCCTCTGCTTTTCAATTCTTGATCTAATAATAAAGCAATATCCAGAGTATAAGTTTTCTCCATTATTTTATTTCCATTTAAATATCCTGATGCTCCAGAATCACTACCACCATGGCCTGCATCAACAACAATAGTAGGCGTCTTAGTCATTTTAATAGTAGAATCTAATATATGTTTCTTTCCATTAGTTTCATATATTTCAACTCTCAAAGCATTATTTCCTGGGAAAACACTATTGCTAGGTATAGTATATGAAAATCCAGATTTTGAATTTTCTAAATCTTTTCTATTTAAATTTAACTTAGCACTTCCTTGAAGTCTATTGTTTAAAAATATATTTACAGTTCTTAATCCTGATGAAAATGCTGCATATCCTGTTACAGTTACATTTTCATTGTTATAGGAGTTTTTTAAAACATCTAGTTTTAATTTACCATCTAAATGCTCTGGAGTTTCAATCACTTCATCCCCACCTGCTCCTGAGTCAGGAGTTTCTTGAGCCACTTTAAGATACTGGCTGCTTACAAAACCTACTGTACCCTTATAATTTACCTTTGACCAGGAGCCAGATGTAGATAATACTTCTACCTTTCCACCTTTTGGTATCGTTAATAGTATTCCGTAGTTTGTTCCTGCACCTTTTCTAAGGTTTAAATTATATAAGGTTTCTCCTTCTGAATTACTTGGCGAATCTACTGGAGGAGTTTCTGGTTTTTCTACAGGCTTATCCGCTGGTTTTTCAGTCACTTTCAAGTACTGGCTGCTTACAAAACCTACTGTACCCTTATAATTTACCTTGGACCAGGACCCTGATGTAGACAGTACTTCTACCTTTCCACCTTTTGGTATCGTTAATAGTATTCCGTGGCTTGTTCCTGCACCTCTTCTAAGGTTTAAATTATATAAGGTTTCTCCATTTCCATTACTCGGAGTTTCTGCCGGAGGAGTTTCTGGCTTTTCTT
>JAAZDF010000063.1 GCA_012512905.1 Clostridium sp. | reverse complement strand
TTGGAGTATTTGTAATGGTTGCTAAAACTGTTAATACTGGGGTAAATATAGTAGAAGATAAAGTTGAAATCAAAGTATTTCTTGATGATGAAGTAAAATCCGAAGATAAAGAACTTATTTTGGGTACCATCAATAAGGTTGATGGTGTTCAAGAAATTAAATATGAAACAAAAAAACAAGCTTTAGATGCTTATAGAGAGCAGTTAGGTGAGGATAATACTCTTTTAAGTGGATTCACTGATGAAAGTAATCCATTTCCTAATTCTTATATAGTAAGCGTAGATAAACCTGAAGCTGTTTTATCTATAGAAGATGAAGTAAAAGATTTAAGCGGAGTTGAGGATATTGTAAATGAAACAGAAGCGGTTAAAACAATAGTCAAAATTTCGAATTTAATAGAGAAAATTGGACTAGGTATATTTGTTTTACTAGCTATAGTATCCTTATTTTTAGTATCAAATACTATTAAGCTAACTGTTTATTCTAGGCGAAGAGAGATTGGCATAATGAAATTTGTAGGTGCAACGGATTGGTTTATTAGATTGCCGTTTATTATAGAAGGTATCTTTATGGGCATAATTGGAGCTGTTTTATCTATCGGAGTATTATATTTTTCTTATAGATTTGTCTATTTAGGAATATCACAAAACTTAAACTTTGTAGGGTTTGAAAATCCAATGTATATTTTAAATGTACTGAGTTGGCAGTTTATTATAGCTGGAATAGTTATAGGAGCAGGAGGAAGCTTTATAGCTCTTAGAAGATTCCTTGATGTTTAATATTATTTATAAAAAGTGAGGGATCTTATATGGAAGAAGATTTATATAAAAGAAATAGTGCTACGAAAAAAGTTTTTAAGACACTTCTTATTGTAATACTTATATTAGGGGGTTTTTTAGGAGGAAGCATTTTTGGTGCTAAAAATACTGATTTAATAATAAAAAATTCAGTTTTAGTTACTGAAGATGATTCTTTTAATAAACTTTTTGAAGTAAAAGATATGCTTCATAATAAGTACTATCAGGATATTGATGATGATATTTTACTTGAAGGTGCTATTAAAGGAATGGTGAACTCAGTAGGGGATCCTTATACTATATTTTTCAACTCAGAGGAATATAAAGATTTTAATAATGATGGATCAGGAAATTACATAGGAATTGGTGTTATGGTTGGTATAAAAGACAATAAAATTGTAGTTATAACACCCTTTGAAGAGTCACCTGCATTTGAAGCAGGTCTAAGAGCAGGAGATATTATAAAAAAAGTAAATGGAATTTCTTTTGATGGTACAGAGATGGATAAAGCTGTATCAATAATTAGAGGTGAGGAAGGAAAGTCCGTAACTTTAACAATAGAAAGAGATAGTGTGGAAAAAGATATAGAAGTAGTAAGAAGAAATATTGTTATAAAAAATGTATCTGAAGAAATGCTAGAAAATAATATTGGCCTTGTAACATTAAAGCAGTTTACAGAAGGTACAGGGTCTGAAGTTAAGGAAGCTTTTGAAAGTTTAAAAAAGTCAGGATCTGAAAAGTATATTTTAGATTTAAGAGGAAATCCAGGAGGGTTTTTAAATGAAGCTATTGATATAGCATCACTTTTTATCCCTAAAGGAGAGATAGTGCTTTATACTTTAGATAAAGCTGATAGTAGAAAAGACTATTTATCTAAGGGTGGAGATTTTACTGATGTAGATTTGATATTACTAGTAGATGAGGGATCTGCATCTGCTTCTGAAGTTTTAGCTGGAGCACTTAAAGATTATGATAGAGCAGAGCTTATTGGAAATAAAACTTTTGGAAAAGGTATAGTTCAGCAGGCATTTACAGTAGGAAAAGATGAAGGCCTAAAAGTTACAGTATCTTCTTATTTTTCGCCTGAAGGAAAAGTAATACATGAAAAAGGAATCGAACCAGACATTGAAGTAGAGATTCCAGAAGATGTAGAACTTCCGTTAACCAAAGATACAGATATTCAACTTAAAAAAGCAATTGAAGTATTATTAGAAGGAAAAACTAACTAAGTATAATAAGAGAGGTTTTAAGAATCTATGTTTTTTAAAGTATTAATACAGTACTTAGAATCATTAAGACTTTCTGACTTAATTATAGTAATAACTGCATTGTATATTATATATAAAAATAACATACAAATGATAAAGCTTGAAGATATAGTACTAGGGAGAACAAAAAAATCTCCTCTAGTACTATCTTTTTATAAAACTATAGTTGGTCTCACGGGAGGCTTATTTGTTTCATATCTTATAAATATTAAAGGAATAAATTTTAATTCATATATAGAAATCCAAGCTATACTGTTCTTAACTGTACTTAGCTTTATAAGGTTTTTTTCATTAATTGATATTTCGATAACTTCACTTGCGATAATAATATATAGTTTGAATTTTAATTCAAACTCGCTAGTTACTGCAGATATTATAGGGCTTTATTATTTACTTTCATTTTTATTAATAGTTGAAGGTTTGATAATGAGTTTTGACCCTAAAATATTTTCTGTTCCTATTTTTAAAAAAATAGATAATGATATATATGGAGGTTACAAAATAAAAGATTTTTATTTTGTAATCTTGTTTTTAAGCTTTATTCCAGGAAGCAATACTTATCTAATAGGAACATTATTTTTATTATCGATAATGTTTTTTGGAGTTAATGAGTCTGTATTTACTTTTTCAAAAAAAATAGCCATGAGAGTAAAGGGTAGCCTTAGAGTTGCAACAGGCATTATTACCTACATACTAACAGAGATTTTAGCCTCTAGAGGAAATAGCATATTAATATTGATATTGATTTTCCCATTACTTCTAAAGGGTGAAAAATATTTATTTAGAGAAATTGAAAAACGGAGAAAACCTAAATTCTTGTCAAATAAGAAATACAAGACAATTCTAGATGTTAGAAAAAATAGTTATGCTTATGCTAGTGGTTTAAGAGCTGGTGATAAAATAATTCAATTAAATGGTGAAAAGGAACCAAGTTACACAAGTATAATTAAAGCAGTGCAAGGTTTAAATAAAAATAAAGATGTGAATTTAACTATAGTAAATAAATTTAATTTAAAAAAAGTGGTAAATGTAAAGATTGATTCCAAAGAAAGTAGTGGTATAATCATAGTTCCAGCCAAGGATGAAATAACAATTAAGTAATAAACAATATTGATTAAAGTCGAACATATGTACTTTTAATCTAAGAAGTAGTATAATATAAAGATAGATGAATTTATAAAGGAGAGAAAATTGTGCAAAATGAATTTAAAATAAAAGCTGATTTTAAGCCCCAAGGGGATCAGCCTGAGGCTATAAAAAAAATAGTGAATTCTATTTTAGCTGGAAATAAAGCTAAAACTCTTCTTGGGGTTACGGGCTCAGGTAAAACTTTTACTATGGCTAATATAATAGAAGAAGTTCAAAGACCAGCTCTTGTACTCGCCCATAATAAAACACTTGCGGCCCAGTTAGCGTCAGAGTTTAGAGAGTTTTTTCCTGATAATGCTGTAGAGTATTTTGTTTCATATTATGATTATTATCAGCCTGAAGCATACGTTGCTCAGACAGATACTTTTATAGAAAAAGATGCTTCTATTAATGATGAGATAGATAAACTTCGTCACTCAGCAACCTCTGCATTATTTGAAAGAAAAGATGTGATAATAGTCGCCTCTGTTTCATGTATTTATGGTCTTGGAAATCCAGAAGAATATAGAGACTTATCTGTATCCTTGAGACCAGGAATGATAAAAGAAAGAGACAAGGTAATTAGGTCTTTAATAGATATACAATATGAGAGAAATGACATTGACTTTACAAGGGGTACTTTTAGGGTTAGAGGAGACACAGTTGATATAATATCATCCTCAGAAACAGCAAAAGGTATCAGGGTAGAGTTTTTTGGTGATGAAATAGATAGAATAAGAGAATTTGATGTTTTAACTGGTGAAATTCTTAATGATTTAAATCATGCTGTATTTTTTCCGGCTTCTCACTTTGCGACTTCAAAAGAGAATATTGAAGATGCCATAGTAGAGATAGAAAGAGAGCTTGAAGAAAGAGTCAAGGTATTTGAGTCAGAAGGAAAACTTTTAGAAGCTCAAAGAATAGAACAAAGAACAAGATTTGATATAGAAATGATGAGAGAGATGGGATACTGCTCAGGAATTGAAAATTATTCAAGAATTTTAGATGGAAGAAAACCTGGGACCCCACCTCAAACACTGATAGACTATTTTCCTGATGATTTTCTTATTTTTACAGATGAGAGTCACGTTTCAATACCTCAAATTAGAGCTATGTATGGCGGAGATAGATCAAGAAAAGAAAATCTTATAAATTATGGATTTAGACTTCCTTCAGCTATTGACAATAGACCACTTAAATTTGAAGAATTTGAAGAAAAAATAAATCAAGTTGTTTTTGTTTCAGCAACTCCTGCCGCATATGAAAAAGAAAAATCAAGTGTGGTAGCTGAGCAAATACTTAGACCTACAGGACTTCTTGACCCAGAAGTTGAAATTAGACCAATAAAAGGACAAATTGATGACCTTTATAGTGAAATACAAAAAACAATTAAGAAAGGTTTTAGGGTTTTGATAACTACTTTAACTAAAAAAATGTCTGAAGACCTTACTCAATATTTTAAAGAACTACAAGTCAAGGTTACTTATATGCACTCGGATATTGATACAATGGAAAGAATGAGAATAGTAAGAGACCTTCGAACTGGTGAGGTAGATGTATTAATTGGAATAAACCTTTTAAGAGAAGGACTTGATATACCAGAGGTAGCTCTTGTAGCTATATTAGATGCTGACAAAGCAGGATTTTTAAGATCTGAAACATCACTTGTACAAACAATTGGTAGAGCAGCTAGGAATAGTGAAAGTAGGGTAATACTATATGGTGATACAATTACAAAAGCAATGAAATTTGCTATAGATGAAACTAAAAGAAGAAGAATAATTCAAAAAGAATTTAACGAAAAAAATAATATTACACCAACTACTATTACAAAAGATATTAGGGATGTAATTGAAATAACTAAAATAACAGAAGAAGTAGAAAAGTTTTCATCACTTGAAGAAGCTATGGAAGTTAATAGGGAAAATATTGAAAAAACTATAGAAAATTTGAATAGAGAAATGTCTAAAGCTTCAGCTAATCTTGAATTTGAAAAAGCGGCTTATATAAGAGATGAAATATTTAAACTTAGAAAAGAGTTAAGTAAAAATAAAAATTAGGAGAATATATGGATAGTATTAGGATAAAAGGCGCAAATGTAAATAACTTGAAAAATGTGAGTGTTGAAATTCCAAGAGACAAATTTATAGTCTTTACTGGTATTTCAGGATCTGGAAAATCATCTTTAGCATTTGATACCCTTTATGCTGAGGGTCAAAGAAGATATGTAGAGTCTTTATCATCTTATGCAAGGCAGTTTCTGGGTCAAATGGATAAACCAGATGTTGAATCAATAGAAGGACTTAGTCCTTCTATTTCAATTGATCAGAAAACTACATCTAGAAATCCAAGATCTACAGTTGGTACTGTAACAGAGGTATATGATTATCTAAGACTTTTATATGCAAGGATCGGAATACCTCACTGCCCAATATGTGGTAAAGAAATAACCTCACAAACCATTGATCAAATGGTTGATAGGGTTCTTCAATTAGAAGAGAGAACTCGTATACAGATACTTTCACCTATAATAAAAGGAAGAAAAGGTGAGCACCAGAAAGTAATTGAAAACATTAAAAAATCTGGCTATGTTAGAGCTAGAATAGACGGGGTTATAGTAGATTTAACTGAAGAAGAAGTTAATCTTGAAAAAAATAAAAAACATAATATAGAGATAGTGATCGACAGGTTAATTGTAAGAGAAGATATAAGAAGTAGGCTCAGCGAATCTATTGAATCTGCTTTAAGGCATGGAGATGGTGCTGTATATATAAGTGTTAAAGATGAAGAGGATTTAGTTTTCTCTGAAAAGTTTTCTTGTCCAGACCATGATATAGGAATAAAAGAGCTTGAGCCGAGAATTTTTTCATTCAATGCTCCCTATGGAAAATGCGAACATTGTGATGGAATAGGAAATTTACTTGAAATAGATGAAGATTTAGTTATTCCAGATAAGAACAAAAGCATACTTGAAGGAGCGATTGCTTCCTGGGGAGAGGGAAGACTAAAAGAAGATTCCTGGACTTTTAGTATACTTAAAGCACTTTCTAAAAAATATAAATTTGATTTAAATACAAAGATAAAAGATTTACCTAGAGAAATAGTTGATATATTACTTTATGGAACATCAGGTAAAAAAATTAAAGTTCATTACACTAAAAATTATTCTGAGGGAGTTTATAATCATGCCTATGAAGGTGAGATAAATAGCATGAAAAGAAGATACCTTGAGAGTTCTTCTGATTACATAAAAGCTGATATAGAGCAGTATATGAGTGATAATCCTTGTCCTACTTGTGGTGGAGGTAGGTTAAATGAAGAGGTTTTAGCTGTTACAGTTGGGGGAAAAAATATTTATGAGTTTACACTAATGAGTATTGAGGATGAACTTGATTTTATTGAAAATCTAAAATTAACTAAAAAAGAAGCTATAATAGGAAGCCAGATAGTAAGAGAAGTTAAATCAAGGCTTAAATTTTTAATAAATGTTGGACTTGATTATCTGAATTTGGCTAGAACATCAGGAACCTTATCTGGTGGAGAATCTCAAAGAATAAGACTTGCAACTCAAATTGGATCTAGTTTAATGGGAGTTTTATATATCCTAGATGAACCAAGTATAGGACTGCATCAAAGAGATAATGATAGACTTATTAAAACACTCAAAGATTTAAGAGATATTGGAAATACTCTGATAGTAGTAGAGCATGACGAAGATACTATGCGAAGTGCAGACTTTTTAGTTGATATAGGTCCTGGCGCTGGTGAACATGGTGGTGAAGTTATAGCTGCCGGTACTGTTAAAGAAGTTATGAAAAATAAAAATAGTATTACAGCAAAATATTTAACAGGTGAATATAAGATACCTCTGCCAGAAAAAAGAAGAGAAGAGAATGGTGAGGCTATAGAACTTATTGGAGCAGCGGAGCATAATCTTAAAAACATTGATGTTAAGTTTCCAATAGGTGTATTAACAGGTGTTACAGGAGTTTCAGGGTCTGGAAAATCTACTCTTGTAAATGAAGTTTTATATAAGAGTCTTCATAGAAAAATTAACAAGGGAAGAATACTTCCAGGAAAACATAAAGATTTAAAGGGATATGAGAATATTGATAAGATAATAGATATAAACCAGAGCCCTATAGGAAGAACTCCAAGAAGTAATCCTGCAACATATACAGGCGTTTTTGACTCTATTAGAGATCTTTATTCAAATACCCCAGAGTCTAAGGTTCGTGGATATAAGCCTGGAAGATTTTCATTTAATGTTAAAGGTGGCCGATGTGAGGCCTGCTCCGGTGATGGGATAATAAAAATTGAAATGCAGTTTTTATCAGATGTTTATGTACCTTGCGAAGTTTGTGGTGGGAAAAGATATAATAGAGAAACTTTAGAAATAAAGTATAAGGGTAAGAATATTTCAGATATTCTTGATATGACAGTAGAAGAATCTTATAAATTTTTTGAAAATATACCTAGAATAAAAAATAAGCTTGAAACCTTAGTAGATGTTGGAATGGGTTATATAAAACTAGGTCAACCATCCACCCAACTATCTGGAGGTGAGGCTCAGCGTATAAAACTAGCCTCAGAGCTCTCCAAGAGATCTACCGGTAAAACTCTGTACATCCTAGATGAACCAACCACAGGGCTTCACACTGCAGATGTGAGAAGGCTTATACTGATATTAGAAAGACTTGTAGAGTCTGGCAACACTGTAATTGTTATTGAGCATAATTTAGATATAATAAAGTCTTGTGATTACCTAATAGATTTAGGACCAGAAGGCGGCGAAAAAGGTGGCACAGTTATAGGAACTGGTACTCCTGAAGAATTAGCTGAGAATAGTGGGTCCTATACAGGTGAGTACTTAAAGAAGTATCTGTAAAATTAAATTATATAAATTAAAATAT
>JAAZDF010000062.1 GCA_012512905.1 Clostridium sp. | reverse complement strand
GGCTTTTTGATGGCTACCAGATTAAAAAAGGAAAACTAAGGGGAGAAGTATCAGAAGGAATGTTTTGCTCTCTTGAAGAGCTTGGCCTTGAGGAAGAAGACCAAAGCGAAGGAATTCTTATATTAGATAAGGATACGCCTCTTGGAAAAGACATAATAGAGGTACTTGACCTTAATAAAGAAGTATTAGACTTTGAAATTACATCAAATAGGTCAGACTGCCTTAGCGTTATAGGTCTTACAAGAGAAGTGTCAGCAGTATATGGCCTTCCATATAAAAAAATTAATTTAAAGTATACAGGACATGATATAGATTCAAATCTTAAGGCAAAAATTGATACTCCTCTTTGCTCTAGGTATATGGCAAGGGAAGTTACAGATATTAAAGTAGAGGAAAGTCCACTTTGGCTTAAAAGAAGACTTATGGAATCAGGAATAAGGCCTATTAACACTATAGTAGACCTTACTAATTTTGTAATGCTTGAAACGGGTCAGCCTCTTCACGCCTTTGATAGAAATGATATCAAATCAGACCTTATAAGGGTTACAGAGTCCAAAGAGGGAGACACTTTTACAACCCTTGACGGAGTAGAAAGAAAACTTCACCCAGGAGTAGTTTTAATAAACGACGACAGGGAAAAAATTGCCCTAGGCGGAATTATGGGGGGGCTTGACTCAGAGGTTAAAGAAGGCACCAAAACAATAGTCATAGAAAGTGCAAGCTTCCTTGGAACTCCAACGAGAGAAAACTCAAATAAACTTGGAGTAAGAACAGAGGCATCAGAGAGATTTGAAAAAGATATAAGCCCAGAGCTAGCATCTATGGCCCTTGATAGGATATGTCATTTAATTGAAAAGATGGACCTTGGAAAAGTATCTAGCTATACAGTGGATGAGTACCCAAATCCAAGAGAAAATCCTGAGATAGAGTTTTCGAAAAACTTTATAAATAGATTTTTAGGAACAGATATTGAAAAAGATCAAATGATTGATATTTTAAATAGCCTTGAGATAGATACAGTATCTACCGGAGAAGATACAATGAAGTCAATTTCTCCATACTTTAGAAACGACCTTTTTATAAAAGAAGATATGGCCGAGGAAATTGCAAGAATTTATGGATATAATAATATAGAAAGTACCCTTTCAAATGTTACAAGTCATAGAAGCGGAAGGTATAAAGACCAAATAACTAGAAAAAGACTTCTAAACCTTCTCGTTTCATCAGGCCTTTCAGAAGCTATTATGTACTCTTTTATAGGGGAGAAAGATCTTGATAAGATACTGGTAGCAGAAGACTCAAAGCTTAGGGACGCAGTTAAGCTAAAGAACCCATTAGGGGCAGACTTTAATATAATGAGAACAACAACCCTTCCTCAAATGATGGATGCCCTTAGCCTGAACTATAGTAGGGGAAATAGGGATGTAAAACTTTTTGAAATAGGAAAGGTATATATTAAAGAAGGAGAGGTCCTTCCAAATGAGAAAAATGTTTTAACTATTGGAATGCAAGGAAAAGAACTCTTTTATAACCTTAAAGGAATAGTAGAGCTTATAGAAAGTACGTTTAAACTTAAGGGTCTTAAATATAAAAGAAGCGAAAAGAAATTTTACCACCCGGGAGT
>JAAZDF010000061.1 GCA_012512905.1 Clostridium sp. | reverse complement strand
GTATCATATAAAAAATTCTATATATAATATAGTTTATACGATTTGCATTATTCAACTAAAAAATACAAGCCGATTAAAAGTTAGTGAGTTATAATATATATAATAAGAAATTATATATGATATAATAAAAAAAATTATTCAAGGAGTTAATATGGAAAAGAAAAGCAACTTAAGATTTATGTTCACACTTGTATTTTCACTTTTAATAGTCGGTACTATAGGATATAAGATTCTTCTTGAAGTTAGCTTTTTAGATGCTATTTACATGACAGTTATAACAATATCAACTGTCGGTTATGCTGAAGTTGCTAAAATGGATGTTGAAGCGAAAATATTCTCCATAATACTGATATTTACAAGTCTTGGTACGGTAGGATATCTACTTTATAGCATAGTTAGTTCACTTTTTGAAGGAGATTTAAAGTTTGCTTGGAGGATAAAGAAAATGGAAAAAGATATTTTAAGGCTAGAAAATCACTATATAATTTGTGGAGCAGGTGAAACTGGATTAAATGCTATAAAACAATTCCAAAAGACTAACTCTAATTTTGTAGTAATAGAAAAAAGTGAGGAAAAAATAAAAGAACTTATAGAAGATAATATACTTGTAATACATGGAGATTCGACAAATGATGATATACTTATAAAAGCTAGAGTGTCTAAGGCTAAAGGGCTTATATCTGCTTTACCATATGATGCTGATAATGTATATACAGTTTTAACTGCAAGATCAAAAAATGAAAACTTATATATAGTATCAAGAGCTATTGAAAAAAATGCAGATGAAAAACTCAAAAGAGCGGGAGCTGATAATACGATTTCACCAAATGAAATAGGTGGGAGTAGAATGGCAGCACTCTTACTAAGGCCTACTGTAATATCTTTTTTAGACATAATAACTCATGCAGGAGACCGTGTTCTTGATCTTGAAGATGTTATTGTGGAAAAAAATTCATCAATAGACGGAAAAAAACTTATGGATGTTAAAATACCTGAAAAGACTGGTCTTATAGTTTTAGCAATAAGAAAACAAGCAGATCAGAGATGGATATTTAATCCAAGTTCTAATGAAATACTCAAATCAGGAGACACTATGGTAGTACTTGGAACAGAAGAACAAGTAAAAAAACTAAGAACATTATAATTTAAAAGAAAGATATAAGTTTTATATCTATAGCCACTATATTTTTATAGTGGTTTTTTTTAGATTACTTTGTTGATTATAGTAAAAACCCCATTTACCTATAAAATTTCGTTGTTTAAAGCATCTTATAAAAGAATAACGACGAATAGCGACGAAAAACAGCGGATAAATTGACAAATAACCTAGCAAGTGATATCATGTGATTAAAAGATATATATAGGAGGATTTATGAATAAAGATACTTTAGCAATAAATACAATAAGGGTTTTATCATCAGAAATGGTAGATAAAGCTAACTCTGGTCATCCAGGATTACCGCTTGGCGCAGCTCCGATGGCATTTACATTATTTGACAAGGTGATGAATCATAACCCAAAGAATCCTAATTGGATAAATAGGGATAGGTTTATTTTGTCAGCAGGCCATGGATCAGCATTATTATATTCACTTCTTCACATGTATGATTATGGTTTAACTATAGATGATTTAAAAGGATTTAGACAATTTGATAGTTTGACACCAGGACACCCTGAGTATGGTCATACTGTTGGTGTTGAAGCTACAACTGGGCCACTTGGACAAGGTATGGCAAATGCAGTTGGTATGGCTATGGCAGAAGCTCATCTAGCAGAAAACTTTAATACGGAAAAATATAAGTTAATTGATCATTATACATACTCTATAGTAGGAGACGGATGTATGATGGAAGGAATAACTAATGAGGCAGCATCACTTGCTGGAACATTAGGTTTAGATAAACTTATTGTTTTATATGATTCCAATAATATTTCAATTGAAGGTGACACTGATATAGCATTTAGAGAAAATGTATCAGATAGGTATAAAGCCCTTGGTTGGGATGTTCACTTTATAGAAGATGGAAATGATATAGATTTAATAGCAGAAACAATAGCTAAAGCAAAAGAAAATAAAGATAAACCATCATTTATAGAAATAAAAACAAAAATAGGTTATGGTTCAACTTTAGAAGGTAGTGAAAAATCTCATGGTGCACCTCTTGGAGCAGAAGGAACTAAGACATTAAAAGAAAACTTAGGGTTCAACTATGAAGAAGAATTTTTCGTTCCAAAGGAAGCTAAAGATCATATCTCAGAAACATTAAATAGATTAAATGATGAAGAAGAAAAATGGAATGACTTATATGAAAATTACAAAAAAGATAATCCAGAAAAAGCTAAAGAACTTGAATCTTTCTTAAATAAAGAAGTTCCAGTAGATTATTTAGAAAGTGATGAATACTATGAATTTGACGGTGCAATGGCATCTAGAGCATCTTCAGGAGAAGTATTAAATAGAATAGCTGATAGAGCTAAACATTTATTTGGTGGATCAGCAGACCTTGCACCATCTAATAATTCTACAATTAAGTCAGCAGAAAGTTTTAGTAAAGAAAATTATGCTGGAAGAAACATACATTTTGGTGTAAGAGAACATGCTATGGGAGCAATAGCAAATGGAATTGCACTGCACGGTGGAATTACTCCTTATGTTGCAACATTCTTTGTTTTTGCAGATTATATGAAACCAGCTATAAGAATGTCAGCACTAATGAAACTTCCTGTTATTTATGTATTTACACATGACAGTATTGGAGTCGGAGAAGATGGTCCAACTCATCAGCCAATTGATCAAATGGCTATGTTAAGAGCTATCCCTGAAGTAATTAACTTTAGACCAGCAGATGCTAGAGAAACAGCAGCAGCTTGGAGCTATGCAGTTCAATCAAAAGAGCATCCTGTTACATTAGAACTTACAAGGCAAAATCTAAACCCAATACCAGGTTCTGGAAAGAAAGCATTAAAAGGAGCTTATGTTGTAAAAGACTTTAAGAAAGATTTTGATGTTATCTTAATTGCTACAGGCTCAGAAGTTGATCTTGCTTATAAAGCAGCTGAAACATTATTAAAAGATGATATTGGAGCTAGAGTAGTGTCAATGCCTTCAATGGATTTATTTGAAATGCAAAGTGATGAGTATAAAGAAGAAGTTCTTCCAAAGACAGTAAGAAAAAGAGTTGCTATTGAAGCCTTCAATGAATTAGGTTGGGGTAAATACGTAGGACTAGACGGAAAAGTAATTGCAATGAAAGCTTTTGGAGCATCAGCACCAGGAGATTTATT
>JAAZDF010000060.1 GCA_012512905.1 Clostridium sp. | reverse complement strand
ATTTAGATAATTTAAAAAAGCAAAGAACTTACTAAAGTAAAAGGCGAGGGGTATGTATGGTTAAATATTTAGGAAAAGATTATATTATTAAAAACGATTATAGGTATATTGATATCGTAAAGAATGCAGAAAAAAAGCCAATACTTGTAAAACAAGGGAAAGAGTATTTTGAACTCTGCGAAAAAATTAAATATGATGATAAAGAAATCATTCCTGTTTTTATAAATGATTATGTAGGCCATAAAAGCTACGAGAGAACTCTTTCATTTATACTTTATGTTGCTTTTAAAAATATATTTAAAGATAAAAAACTAATTATTGGGCATTCTTTAAGCAGAGGCCTTTACTGCTGGTCGGAAGATGAGCATGATTTCTCTAAAGAAGAGATAGGTATGGTTGAGAAAGAAATGGAGAAAATTGTAGAGGGCGGCCATAGGATAGAGAAAAAAGTATTCACAAGAAAAGAATACCTTAATATGGCTTTAGAGAAAAATAAACTTGATGAGTATAACCTTATAAAAACTTCAAATTTAAATATGCTACAAAAGTATGATCTTCTTGGTCACTTTGAGTATTTTTATGGGAAAATGGCATATGATACATCCTATATAACTTTATTTAAACTAAATAAATATAAAGACGGATTTGTTTTAAACTATCCATGTATTGAAAGTACAGATAAAACATTTGATTTTGTTCCTCAAGATAAACTTTATGAAATTTTTAGAGAAACATCTAAGTGGAACCATCTTCTTGGAGTTTCCTATGTTGCAGACCTTAATAGACATATAATAGAAAAAGAAACTAATGTACTTGTAAGTGTTACAGAGGCCCTCCATGAGAAAAAAATAGTTAACATAGCTGATAAAATAAATGAAAGAAAAAATATAAAGGTAATACTAATAGCAGGTCCTAGTTCTTCTGGTAAAACATCTCTTGCAAATAGACTTGGAATTCAGCTAAGGGTAAATGGTATAACTCCAATAGCCATAGGAATGGATGATTATTTTGTTCCAAGAAGGTTAACTCCTTTAAAAATGGATGGGACCTTTGACTATGAGAGTCCAAATGCTATAGAGCTGGAGCTTTTTGAGAAAGATATAAAGTCACTTATTGATGGAAAAGAAGTAAGGACTCCGACTTTTAATTTTAGAACAGGGGAAAGAGAATATATAACTAGTCCTATAAAGTTAACAGAAAAGAGTGTTCTTATAGTAGAGGGGATTCATGGACTTAATCCAAGGATTTTATCTCATATAGAAGATCAGTTTAAGTTTAGAATATATGTATCTCCACTTACTGTCCTTAATCTAGACAGTACGTCAAGAATTGCAACAAGTGATGTTAGAAAGCTAAGGCGAATTGCCAGGGATAATATCTCAAGGGGATACTCTCCAGAGGAAACACTTTCCATGTACGACTCGGTAGCTAGGGGAGAAAGAAAATATATATTCCCATACCAGTCTATGGCAGATGAGATATTTAACTCTACTTTAGTTTATGAAATGTCTGTGCTTAAAAAGCATACTATGGTGGAACTTAAAAAAATTGATAAAAAAAGTGCTGTATATGAAGAAGCTAAAAGACTTATGACTATTTTAAATTTATTTTTAGATATAGAAGATGATTTAGTTCCAAAAAACTCTATTTTAAGAGAGTTTATTGGGGGAAGTCAGTTTTATAAATATTAAGGGTGGTAATGATGAAAAAATATGGGGTTTTTGATATTATAGGTCCAGTGATGATAGGGCCTTCTAGTTCTCATACTGCAGGAGCATGTAAGCTAGGAAAAATAGCTAGAAATATTTTAGGCGAAAAGCCTCTCGATGTAGTTTTTTATCTTCATGGAAGTTTTGCAAAAACATATAAGGGTCATGGAACTGATAGGGCCCTTCTTGCAGGGATTTTAGGAATGAATCCAGATGATTCTCTTCTTCGGGACTCTCTTGAAATTGCAAAAGAAAGAGGAGTAAAGTACTCTTTTGTAGAAAAGGACTTAGAAGATGTTCATCCAAACTCTGTAGAGATAGAGATGAAAACAAAAAAGGGAGAAATTGTGTCAGTAATAGGGTCCTCTATAGGTGGGGGAGCTGTTGAAATTATTAGGGTCAATGGAGAAAATATAAAGTTTAGTGGAAACTACCCAACTCTTCTTGTTAACCAAACAGATGCCCCAGGAGTTGTAGCTGAGGTATCAAAGTATCTTTTTGATAGTAACAACAACATTGCCTATATGTCTCTTTACAGAACCCAAAGAGGAAAAGAGGCAACGATGATTTTTGAACTGGATGAAAACATAGATAGGCAGACTCTTAAAAATATGGAAAAACTTAATAATGTAAACTACGTAAGGTTTATTCCTCTAGAGAAAAATACTGCTATAAATCCTGCAGAAACTAAAATAAATATTTAAGGAGAAGCTATGAATATTAAAAACGGAGAAGAGTTAATAGAAATCTGCGCTAAGGAAAATATTAATATTTATGACTTTGCCATTAAAGAAGAAATGACTGAAAGCGGACTTAAAAGAGAAGATGTTTATCAGAAAATGAAAGAAAACTTAGAGGTTATGGAGTCTTCTGGCCTTGCCGGAATAAATAAAAAAGTTATTTCTGTCTCAGGTCTTATTGGGGGAGATGCCAAAAAAATGTATGACTATAGTAAAGGAAAAACTCTTTCTGGGAGTACTATGACAAAAGCTATGGCCTACGCCCTTTCAACCTCTGAGTTTAATGCATCTATGGGTAAAATTGTAGCCGCACCTACAGCGGGAGCGAGCGGCATTTTACCAGCGGTTTTTTTAATTATGAGAGAAGAGCACGGCATGACAACAGATGACCTGGTTAAAGGCCTTTTTACAGCTTCGGCTATTGGTGGGATAGTTGCGCAAAACGCAACAATTTCAGGTGCAGAAGGTGGGTGTCAAGCAGAATGCGGAGCTGCTTCAGCAATGGCTGCAGGAGCAGTAGTTGAAATGATGGGAGGAAGCCCAAAGGAAGCTTTAAATGCAGGAGCTATAGTTTTTAAGAATATTTTAGGTCTTGTATGCGATCCTGTAGCAGGACTTGTAGAAATTCCCTGCGCAAAAAGAAATGCATCGGGAGCAGTAAATGCCCTCGCTGCAGCAGATATGTCCCTTGCTGGCATTGAGTCTAAAATACCTTTTGATGAAACGGTAAGCGCTATGTATAAAATTGGAAAGTCTCTTCCTGAGTCTCTTCGGGAAACAGGAATAGGAGGACTAGCTGGAACTAAAACAGGCAAAAAACTATCTAAAAAGGTTTTTGGAAACTAATACCTAGCCCTTTTACTTAAACTTTGTATGATTAGATACGAAAGGGAAAGCACAACAGCTAAATATAAAAACCATAAATTTTTTGCGCTATAAAGAATAGCCATAAAGAGCACCAGAGTGAGTCCTGATATATTAATAAGAGGAAGTTTTCTTTTTTCCTCTATAAGCTGCATATTAAAGGCAGTATCTAAAGTTGTGGCAATAAGATATATAATAAGAGGAATATAAACTAGAAAGCTATACTGGACTAAATCAAAATAAAAAAACGAGAATATAATAGGCACTAGAGAAAAACCTATAAATCTTGTAATCAGATTGAGTTCCCATTTAAGAGGGGTATCTATAAAAGATTTTTTTGTGAAAAAAAGGTCGTAATAGTCTAAAATAGCAATAATAAATAAAACTCCAAAGGCTAATAGATAATTACCTTGAAGGCCAATTAAAAGCGAAATAAAGGCTAAAATAAGCCTAATAAAAACTGAAACATTTAAAAGTAATATATCTTTCATAAGATCTCCTTTAACTTGATGATACTGAAACTTGAAAAATAAAAAATAATTTACAAGTATAATTTCTAATTCCATTATAAACTAAAAGCCACCATATATCATGGATGTAATATAATGTTAATATATAACTGAGATTTTTAAAACTACATAAATTTTAATAGGACAAAAACTAAGAAATGGAAGTGTAAAGCATGAAAAAAGTAAAATTTATTTATAATCCTATGGCAGGTGAAACTATAATAGTTGATAAGTTAGATGAGGTAATAAGAATTCATCAGGAATATGGCTATATGGTATGCCCTTTTAGGTTAAATGAAGACATGAATATGGAGCTAGCCCTTTCTGATATAAATGATAATTATAGTTATATTTTAATTGCTGGAGGGGACGGAAGCCTGGACCTTCTTATTAATACTCTTATGGAAATTAATGTAGATATTCCAATAGGAGTTATTCCAATGGGAACAGCAAATGACTACGCCAATTATATTGGAATGCCAAGTGATATAGAAGAGGCCCTTATTCAGATTCTTGAGAGCACTCCAAAAAAGATGGATATAGGAAAAATTAATGATATGTATTTTGTAAATGTAGCAAGTACTGGACTTTTTACAGATATATCTCAAAGAACTGATTCTGATATGAAAAACACCATAGGAAAACTTGCATATTACATTAAAGGTATAGAGCAGATCCCAACTTTTAGAAATATACCAGTTAAAATAACATCAAAAGAAAAAAACTTTGAAGGCGATATGTATGCTGTTTTAGTATTTAATGGCAGAACAGCAGGAAATATTGACTTTGCATATAAGTCTAAAGGAGACGACGGACTTTTAGATGTAATTATAATAGAAGGAAAAAACCTGAAAAATATAATACCTCTTTTAGGAAAGTTTTTAAGAAGAGAGCACCTTGATGATGCGGCTGGAATAACTTATTTCCAAACAGACAAGATAAAAATAGAAAGTACAGACAAGGACCTTGTAAGTGATATAGATGGAGAAAGAGGACCTGATTTCCCCCTTAACATAGAGTGTATAGAGCATGGAATTACAATTCTTGGATATAAAAAATCTTATAGAGCATAGTATAGGGAAAGTGGCCCATAAAGATGCCCAGTAAGGATCCTGAGTAAGTATATTTTAATCTTATTATTGTATTGTTAGGATTAAGGTAGTAAAAGTATATCTTTATAATCAGAATAAATTAGACATTAGACAAATAAAAAATATTTTAATGCAAAATATTTGAAGGCATAATAAATGGATACAAAATAAATGAAAACAAAATTAATGAAAACAAAATAAATGAATAGGTATTAGGGATAATAAAGAAGATACTCCATAGAAAACATAGAAAGAAAAACTAAATTAAAAAGAAGGTAGGATTTATGATATATAATGATGTAATTAGTCTTATAGGAAATACTCCTTTATATAAGGTAAAGGGATATGATGAGGAAAATAGAGCAAATGTTTATGTTAAACTTGAAAAATTTAATCCAGGGGGAAGCATAAAAGATAGGGCAGCCCTTGGTATGATAGAAGAAGCTATAAATGATGGAAAACTTAAAGAGGGAGATGTAATTGTTGAGCCAACTAGCGGTAACACGGGTATAGCCCTTGCTATGATAGGTGTGTCTCTTGGCTATAGGGTTATTATAGTTATGCCAGACAGTTTAAGTGAAGAAAGAAGAGGTCTTATTAAAGCCTATGGAGCGGAGCTTGTCCTTACAGATGGAAATCTTGGAATGACAGGAGCTATATCAGAGGCCTTAAAACTTAAAGAAACATTAAAAGAAGATGTCTTTATACCTCAGCAGTTCGAAAATAGAGCTAATCCAAACAAACACTATGAAACAACAGCAAAAGAAATTTTTGATGACATAAAAGATTTAGATGCTTTTGTATGCGGAGTTGGAACTGGAGGAACTATCACAGGTTTTTCTAGGTATGCTAAAAAAATTAACAGTAAAGCTAAAATATATGCCCTAGAACCAATAGATTCGCCTGTAATTTCAGGTGGAAAAGCTGGAAAACATAAGATTCAGGGAATTGGAGCAGGATTTATTCCAGGTAACTATGATGCTTCCTTAGTAGATGAAGTAGTTAAAGTTTCAAGTGAGGACGCCATAAAAGTAACTAGAGACTTTAGTCATCAGACTGGAGTCTTAATAGGAATATCATCAGGAGCTAATATACATGGAGCCTTAAGCGTTGCAAAAAAACTAGGACCTGGAAAAAATGTTGTAACTGTAGCACCAGATGGTGGAGAGAAATATATATCAACAAAAATATTTGACTAGAGGTGAAAATATTGCTAAAAAGCATGCATTCTTATATAAAAAATATTATAGAAAAAGATCCATCAGTCCACTCCTATTTGGAGGCTAT
>JAAZDF010000059.1 GCA_012512905.1 Clostridium sp. | reverse complement strand
GTTAGAAAATTCCATTTTATATCTTTCATACTCTTTAAATATTTCTTCTTTTTCAAAATTTGCATCTTCTATAATTCTAGCAGCTTTTTCGCTTGCATTATCTATTATATAACTAGCTTCGTTATCAGCTTGTTCTTTAGTTTTATCTGCTGTCGTTTGAGCTAAAACTAGAGTGTTTTGAATTGTCTCTTCAAGATTTTTATAATGTTCTAAACGTTCATTATTAATTTCTATTTTTTCTTTTAAGTATATATTCTCTCTGAAAATACCCTCGTATTCTTCAACAATTTCATCTAAAAACTCATCAACTTCATCTACAGAGTATCCTCTCATGGTTTTTTTGAATTCTTTGTTAGTTATTTCGATAGGCGTTATCTTCATACTAATCCTCCTCAAATATACTTGCTAAATCAATCAAATTTATAGTAATTAACTATGTAATTACCTTTCTTTGTTTTTCTATCCATATTACCTATTTTAAACTTACCACTACCTCTTATAGTAATAATATCATCTTCTTCTATCTCTTTGGCTCTATTTTTTTCTTCATTATAATTAATAAAAACAATTCCACTTTTTATATCCATTTGAGCCTTATTTCGTGATTTTCTGGAAATTTCTGAAACGACACTATCTATTCTTAAAGAAGAAACTATCATTTCCATGTTTTTCAAATTAGGTTTTATCAAAGCAACCCCTTTTTCATATTCAATAAAACTGACATCTACATAAGATTTTCCTACATAAGATATGTTATTGTTAAAAAACTCATACATGTCTTTAAAAATAATACCATAAGCTATATTTTCTTTTATAAATATATCACCTAATTTATCTCTTTCTATTCCAAGAGACATTACTTTTCCAAGATAGTCTTTATGTGTAAGTTCTTTATTAAAATCCATGTTTTCTATTTTTAATATTCCAAGAGGGTTGTAGTCTTTTGAATTAGAAAATATTTTCCGCTCAAAATAATCTTCACCAATAATACTTAGGTCTTGAAATGCTTTCATTTTCGAAACAACTTCCCAAATATTAGGAGTGTAAAAATTCTCTACAGCTTTATTAAATGGTAGGCTTTTTGCTCTCATTAAATCCTCAAAAAGCCTTGCCATTAAAAATTCATCTTCATCTTCAAAAGTTTTTATAAAAGTTTTTTTATTCATTATTTCCAGTTTAGAAATCCTTTTGCAGTTACCTCTTCTTTAAGTTCATTGCTAACATTTACAGAAGAAGGTGTAAGTATAAAAATACCATGCTCAACTTCTTGAAGGTCTCCTCCAAGTGCATAAGATGATCCTGCAATAAAGTCTAATAATCTCTGGGCAGTTTTAGGTTCAAGACCTGTTGTGTTTACAACTAATATTTTTTGTGCCTTCAAATCATCACAAATCTGAGGAGCTTCGTCAAAATTCATTGGCTTTACAATATTTACTTGTACATTATTTTTGTGTAAATTTACAACTTTATCCTGCTCACCTGGGTTATTTCTTTTTGTTAGGCTTTTATAATCATCAAATGACTCATAATCATTACCCATCTCGTTTAATTCCTCATCATAGTACTCATCTTCATAGATATAGTCATCTTCAAAACCCATCATATTTTTTAACGACGTTATTATTTTACTCATTTCTATTCCTCCTTAATTAATAAATTCTCTTCCCAAAAATTCCTTGTCCAACTCTTATCATATTACTACCTTCATCAACCGCTACCTTATAGTCAGAGCTCATTCCCATACTTAGTATTTCCATTTTAAAATTCAAACTTTCCTCTTTCTTAAGCTTATCAAATATTTGTTTTGTTTTATTAAAATAATATTTATTTTCACTTAAGCTTCCTATAGGAATTATGACCATTATTCCCCTAGTATATATATTATCTAGAGATTTTAGATGCCTTATTAAGTCATCTAAATTTTCTAAGTAACATCCTTTTTTACTTTTTTCCTCACCTATATTAATTTGAATCAATATATTCTGTATTTTATTTATGTTTTTTGCTCTTTTATTTATTTCTGTTGCAAGACTTATTCTATCCACTGATTGAATAAGATAGGTGTATTCAATTATTTGTCTTACTTTGTTTCTTTGCAGGCTACCTATAAAGTGCCAGCTTATATCATTTGGCAATAACTTTATTTTCGTAAGAAATTCCTGCGCTTTGTTTTCACCAAAATCTCTCTCCCCGGCATCATATGCTTTTTTTATTTCTTCAACACTTCTAGACTTGGTTACTGAAACTAGTTTAATCTTATCTCCAACTTCTTTTTTTATGTTTTTAATATTTAAATATATATTCTCCATCGATGTCCCCTTTTATCTAACGTCCATATACGGATTAGAAGCTTTTAATTCTACTTCATTCTTAAACTCATATTCTATATTTAATCCTCTTACTTTAAAACTTTCTATTAAATTAAAAGGTTTTTCCATGTATTTCTTCAACTCTTCAATATTCCCAACAACATTAATTTTAAACGGAGCAGGTATTTTTTTATCATTTATACTAATAAATGCAAAGCTGCAATAAATTTCAGATGTTTCAATAACTCTTTCTCCATTTATTTCTATAGATTCTGCACCATTTAACTTTAAATCATTAAGTAAATTAAGCATATCTATATTATGAACAAGCTTTAAGTATCTCTCTAGTTCCTGATATGGTGAGTTTTCAACGATTTCTCCATCAGCTAAAACAATTTGAACTCCTGGTCCTTTAATGTCACGATTTCCATTTAATTTTTCATATAGTATAAGATCTTTAGCTTCTATCAAGCTTTTATTATGTTTATCTCTAATTCTACTTTCTATTTCTACATTATTTTTTTTTATATTTTCAATTTTTATTTTTTCTTTATCAATACTCTGATTTTTAAGTGTAACTTCTTTTTCTAGATTTTCATATTTTATAATTTTTTGATTTTCTAAATAATTAGCAAATATATATCCTAAAAATATGCTTACTATAAAAGCTATCAAAAGAAACTTCCATAAATTTCTATTTTTCATATATCACCTTATGTTGTCTGATTTTATGTAATTTTCAATTCCTATTATTATCAAATTTTCCTTTGGAGTTAATTTCACATTATAATTCTCAAGTGACTCATATTCCAGAGTACCACTAAACTGAAGTGCTGCAATAAGATTATCCTTATCTCCTATGATTTTCATATTTATATCATCTTTTGGAGATATTTTCTCATCGTTTATAAGAATGTACTCATTATTTGAGCTTGATTGTATACCAGTTTGAACTGTAATTCTTTTATCATTTATACTTATAGCTTCTGCTCCCGCAAAT
>JAAZDF010000058.1 GCA_012512905.1 Clostridium sp. | reverse complement strand
TTTTTATAGCTTATTATAATTGTATCTAATAAAATGACTTTAAACACTCTAAATATATGAATAAAAATAAAACATTTAAATATCTTTTTGTTTATACAAATATAATGAAAAATAAAAACGGTATATGTTATGATTAATACATAAGTTAATCATCTAATTTAATACTTACGATATGGGTAAGTAGTTTCTACTAGTTTGCCGTAAACAAACTAACAATCAAGATAATAATATTTTTCTTCTTGGTTAATTAGGGTTAATAATTATATATCAATAGGAGGAAATATGGAAAAAGTAACAAAAGATTTTATTTATGGTATTCCTAAAGCGGAGCTGCACATGCACTTAGAGGGGTCCCTTGAACCTGAACTTAAATTAAAACTAGCAAACAAAAATAATATTGATCTAGGTATGTCAACTGTTGAAGAGATTAAAGAAACTTATAAGTTTAACGACTTAACGTCATTTTTAGGAGTATATTATCCAGGTATGAATGTTCTTATAGATGAAGAGGATTTTTATAATCTAGGAATGGAATATTTTAAGACTGTTAAAAAGCATAATGTAAAATATGCTGAGCTGTTTTTTGATCCCCAGGCCCATACCACAAGAGGAGTTGCCTTTGAAGATATTTTCGAAGGATACTATAGAGCCTCTCAAGATGCTAAAAAACTTGGTATTACTGCAAATTTGATTATGTGTTTTTTAAGAGATATGAGTGAAGAATCTGCAATTGAACACTATGAAATGGCTAAACCTTATAAAGATAGAATTCTAGGTATTGGGTTAGATTCAGATGAAAGAGATAATCCACCATTAAAGTTTAGAAAAGTTTTTAAAATGGCAAAAGATGATGGATTTAATATTACTATGCACTGCGACATCGATCAAAAAGATTCTATAAAAAACATTAATGATGCCTTGCATATTATTGGCGTTTCTAGAATTGATCACGGTACAAATATAGTTGAAGATGAAATGTTAGTTGACTATGCAATAAAAAATAAGATTGGCTTTACAACTTGTCCTGTATCAAATAGTTTTGTAACAAAAGATATGAAAGGTAAAGAAATTAAATACCTTTTAAGAAAAGGAGCTAAGGTTACTGTTAATTCAGATGATCCAGCTTATTTTCAAAGTTATATTAGTGATGACATGATTACTTTAGCTAAGGAAGTAGACTTAACAAAGGAAGATATTATTCAGTTAGCTAAAAACTCATTTGAAATCGCATGGATTAGTGACAAGGAAAAACAGGTTTATTTAAATCAGGTAGATGAATTTGTAGCTAATTATAAATAAAACTAAATAATAAAAATCTAAAAGGATGACAAAATTAAATTGTCATCCTTTTTATATTTTTATCCTTTATTATCTTTTCATTAAATCCAAAATAAACAGAATATATTTTATAAGACTTTTAGAACTCTCTCTCAAAATCTAATATATCAAGGCCAGAATAATTTGCTCCAGCTAAACGGGCAATAGGACCTAGCTCTTTAGGAAGGATATAATTATTTTCAGAGTCAAAAACTTTATCATCTAATATAGCCCCAACAATGCGTAGGATAACTAAATCAGCTTCTTCACTCGTCCCATCATAATTTAATAAAGGAATAGATTTATCTAATCTAACTTCAAATCGTATAAGAGCCTCTTTAATTCCTGGTGTATTTATCTTCATACTTGGACTTAAATTTAAGCTTGTTAAATTTAGCTCACTTTCATTTAACTCTAAAGGCGCTGCAGATTTATCCATATCACCTAGAAGACTTTCACTCACTATATGAATAACAGCTTCTTTTTCTCTCATAATATTTATAAATGTATCTTTCTTTTTAATATCTGATTTTTGAAAAGATACTGCTAGCGTTGTAGGAGAAATCATATTAAAAAAACTAAATGGAGCAAGATTTATACTCCCAGTCTCATTTAAACTTGTTATCCAAGCAATCGGGCGAGGTATTATACTTCCTTTTACAATTTTCCCCCTAAGCTTTGGATCCAGGCTATCAAAATCTAATCTAATCTTCCCCAATGTTTTTTGCTCCTTCTAAAGCTAGAAGAAAATTTTTAGCATTATCTAACTCACTTTGAATTAATTGATGGCCATTTGAATGTGCAAAGGACCCTACATTCATTCCAGCTAAACTCATCTGATTCTCCATATCTTTAAACTCAGATTCACTTATGTAAGGATCATTTGCTCCTGAAGTTATAAACACATTTAAATTTTTCTGGTTTTTATATCCTATCTCAGGTGTTATTGGCGAAGGATGAAAAAGTAAAGCATTATCAATTTCTAGATTTTCAAATTCCTTTAATAAATTTTTAGCTATATTTGCACCATTTGAATATCCTAAAATAGTAACCATGTGATTTTTATAGTGATGATCTTCTATAAACTTAAATATTGAAGCGTACAGATTATCTGTTCCACTTTTTAAGCTTTTAAGGTCAAAACTACCGTCTGGATACCGCCCAAAATAACGGTTCATACCATTTTCACTAACTTCACCCTGAAAACCTACTTTACTAGCAAGTGGATCAATATAATCAGCTATACCAAATAAGTCAGTAGCCTCTCCCCCAGTGCCATGTAAAGTAATAATCAAATGGTTATTACTTCCTTTATTTTCTACATATTTCATTGAAAAACCCTCCTGGATCAATTGTAAAAATTCTTTACTTATCTTTTAGTTTTTTATTTATCAAAATATTCTTTTTCAAATGTTTTAGTACTTCTAACTGTATCAAAGTCAGGAAGCTGAGATTCTATATATTCACGTTTATGTCTTAAGTGCATAGGTAGAGTAAGTTTTTCACCCAAGTTTTCATAGTCTTCTTCGTCATCAATAAATCCTGGACCTTCAGTAGCAAGTTCAAATAAAATATTTGGATACAGTCTAATATAAACAGATTTAAAATAAAATCTATCTACAAAACCAGAATTTGGAAGTCCTAATTTATTAAAATATGCTTCCCATGCATCAAGATGCTCTCTGTCTTCTACTCTAAAAGCTATATGATGAACTCCACCATAACCTTGTCTTGCCTCTGGAAGGTCTTTATTTATCTCTACAATAACTGAAGCTCCATTGCCACCTTCGCCCATTTCATAAAGCTTGAATACTCCATCACTTTTAGTTTCTTTCATCTTCATAACTTCAACTAATACTTTTTCTATTAATTCCTCTGAAGAAACTCTAAGGAAAATTGGTCCTAAACCAGTAATTGCATATTCATCAGGAACTGGACCTTTATGCCAAGGTTCCCCTGAAGCTATACCAGTATTATTTTCATCTGAAAATATTGCATACTGCTGCTTATCAAAATCTTCAAAATAAATTGCCTTATGACCAAACATTTCTATCACTGGATCATGCTTTACATCATAATGTTCAAACCTTTTAATCCAATATTCAATTGCCTTATCATCTTTTACTCTAAATCCTGTACGAGAAATATCTTCCCTACCTTTTTGGTGAGGTCCGATTCCACTAAAATCAAAGAATGTCATATCTGTACCTGGATTACCACGGTCATCTGCAAAAAATAAATGGTAAGTAGTAAGGTCATCTTGATTCACATTCTTCTTAACCAGACGCATACCTAAAATATTTGTATAAAAATCGTATATTTCCTTTGCACTGCTTGTAATTGCTGTTACATGATGTATTCCTTTTAGTTGTTTTAAATTATTCATATGTATTTCCTCCTAGTATAATTACTATTTTTTTTATTTTTTAATACTTATTACTTATGTACTTAAATTATTACCAATCATTAAATACGTCCAAAAATTTCTACATAAGTTTTTACCTTGTCTTTTATATTGAACTTCTCAGCATATTTATATAGTTTCTCAAGACTTCCTTCCTCAATATTATCCATATATTCCTTAACTGCATTTAAAACTACTTCTCTACCTATATCGTCTATATTTATAATAGAGTCACATATTGTTCTTTCTTTATTATATATTCTTACCTGGTTTCCAAAAGGAGATATTTTTTCTTCTTTTCCAAGTTTCCATAGTTCTTCCTTATAATAATAAAATTTATATGTGCATTTTTTCTTTAAAAGTCCAGTATTCCAACCTGATGGTATGGTCATTGTTATGACATCTGGATTCTTGTCTGTTAATCCATGAAAGTACAGTGCAGTAGAATGAGAAATAACAGATTTAGAGCACCTATACTGGGCCAAGTAAAAAGGATCTACTTCATATTCCTTATGTAAGTATAAGCCCTGGGCCACTCTCTTTAGTTCTCCATTTTTTTTAAGTCTCTCAAGTCTTTTCAAACTAATATTTTTTTCTTTTGCTTGTTCGGTGCTTAACATACCATTATTAGATTTTATTAATTCTAAAATTTTTTGATTCATATGATCATAGCCTCCGTCGTTTCTGTTCGTATATATTGTATCACATACGAGCGGAAACGACAAACCTTTTTTTATGTTTTGAAAATTTAAGCACATAATCTAGATTTTTAAAATAAAATTAACATTAAATAAATCCTAATTATTCTAGCTTAGCAATATTTAGAATAAGGAAAACTTTTATCTTCCTTATCCTTAATAATGGCTTTATTTTCTTGTAGGCCTAGTCGAATAAGTTTTTTAAAGCTTTATATGAATTTCATATTGATATATAGCTTTTTCTCTTTACAAGTATAGTCTCATAGGATATCATTATATTTCATAGATGAAATGAGGTAATAGTATGTCAAAATTAGTTATTCCTAAAAATTACAAATCAAAACTTGGAACTTATACAACACAAACTGCTATCGGAGATATTAAAAAATGGTTTGAAGAAGATCTTAAACATGCTTTAAACCTAAAAAGAGTATCAGCGCCGCTATTTGTGGCTGAAAAGTCTGGATTAAATGATGATCTAAGTGGCCTTGAAAGACCTGTTAGCTTCGGAATTCCATCTCTTAATTATAAAGGTGAGGTTGTTCATTCACTCGCTAAATGGAAGCGTATGGCTCTTTACCGCTATAAATTTCATATTGGAAATGGTCTTTGTACTGACATGAATGCAATTAGGCGTGATGAAGTCCTGAGTAATATTCATTCAATATATGTAGACCAGTGGGACTGGGAGCTGGTTATTGATAATAGTCAAAGAAATATTAACTTTCTTAAAGAAACAGTTAGAAATATAATATCTGCAATTATTAAAACACTAGACAAAATAAAAGCTAAGTATCCCAATATAGATTTAGAAATAGATGAAAATATAAGCTTTATTACTTCTCAGGAATTAGAAGATCTCTATCCTAACTTATCGCCTAAAGAAAGAGAGCATGCTTATGTTAAGGATCATAATACAACCTTTATCCTTCAAATTGGTCATAAATTAAAAGGTGGAGAGCCCCACGATGGACGCGCTCCTGATTATGATGATTGGGATCTAAATGGTGATATTTTATTTTGGCATGAGCCCCTACAAATTGCTATGGAACTTTCAAGTATGGGAATAAGAGTTAATAGTCAGACCCTTAAAGAACAGCTGGAAATCTCAAAAGCTAATAATAGATTAGAATATGAATTTCATAAGGCTGTAATTAATGATATCTTGCCTCTTACAATAGGAGGGGGAATTGGTCAAAGTAGACTTTGTATGCTACTTCTTCAAAAAGTCCATATAGGAGAAGTTCAAGTTTCACTTTGGGATGAAGATACTCTTAAAAAGTGTGACGGTAAAATAAATCTACTTTAAAATAAATGGTAGATTACGATTAATATTTAAGATTTCGCCTTTAAAACTAAAAACTGAAAAAAATCTCTTACTGGCATTAATTCCCAGTAAGAGATTTTTTTATTATTTAAATGATTTTTGAAGTGAAAACTTATTGAGATATAGCTGGTAAATTGATATTCCCATTAAAATAAAAATGCCTGCAAAAGCTACTTTTGAATCTTCCGCTTTAAAAATCGCAAAATATGCCCATGCTAGAGGTAGAGGTATAATCACATTAGTCGTTTTAAAAGTAACAAAAAACACAATAACAAGTCCAACTATTAATATTATATTAGCCCACATAACTTCTGATATACCAAAGCCATTCCAGCCTACTTGAACAAGACTTGCAGCTATATTAACAACTGTTGCTATCATCACCCAACCTGCATAAAGTCCAAATGATAAAGGAAAAATAGCCTTTAATTTAAAGTTTAGCTTTGATAAATTCATTAAAATCATAACTAAAGATATTAATAGAACTGCAATTAATAAAGTAGACAGAGGTAGTTTTAAATAAGAAAAAGTTACTGTCCATAAGATATTAGCCAGGGATGATAAAATAAACCAGCCCGAAATTGCCTGGATAATTTTATCCATTTCTTTATCTTTATACTTATATAGCATCCATACTACACTTATAAAAACTAAAGTGTATATAAGGCCCCAAATACTAAAGGCAAATCCTGCTGGGGTTATCTTTGTGGGATACATAGCTGATATATCAGCTTGAGACAGGTCATTAATAAGTCCTGTTCCTGTTAGAAAATTAAATATAAATACCAAAATTAATACAATTAAATTACTTAGAGCCAGTTTAAATGAATTCATTAAATCCCTTCTTTCTTTTAAAATATTATAACATAAGTCAATTAGCTGGTAACATATTACAACTATATTTATAGAATCATAAAAGAAATTTAATTTAATATACATTCTTGTATAACTCAATCATAGTATAGATAATACTAGTTATAAGATAAAAAAAGATTATTTACTACTTTTCTAAGTTTTTTGTTACTACTACAAAAAGAATCCATTTAAACAGTTTCGAGAGAAATATTAAATGGATTCTTAAAGTTTTCAGTTTCAAAGCTAATTTATTACTCGTTAATTAAATCAATATATCCTTTATACTCTGCATCTTCAAACTCTATAATATTTCCATTTTTATCTGTTTCTACATAGTAAACATCACCAGCATACATACCTGTAGCAAAAATATATTCATATTTTTCTGGAGCAATATTATATAAAACACTTTCACCAAGATCATCTTCATAAAGAGTCATCCTTGATGGGTAAAGGGCTTGTGGATCATACTCATCATTTGGTGTCCACTTAACTTCATCTATCCAAAGACTTTTTTCATCTTTCCCAAGTCCCCAAAAAACTCCATAAAATTCCATGTTTTTAATAGGCTTAAGCTGAGACTTTTCTCCTGTTATCTTCTCGAAAATTATCTCTTCCGGCGCGTATTCAAAGTTATCAATATCCGCTAGCATGTCAAAAATACAGTTACCATTTCCTGAGAAAAATAGTGACATAACACGTTTTTCATCATAAATAGTACGATGCTTAAATAAGAAATCCCCTCCAGGATAATCTGTATTAGTTAATTCTATAGAGATAAGATCAGGAGCTTCATTTAAATCTTCATCTAATCTATCAAAACTTATTGTCCCTTCATAATCACCTTTAGATTCTTTTGTTTCTCTATTATAAAAAGTAAGACTAATACTTAAGTCTTCACCAATACTCATATTACAATTAATATCACTATCCGTTAAAGAGTAATCACTTAAAGTCTCTTTATCAGAAATCCAATCTCCAACAAGGTACTCTGTTATTGCTTTTTCTGTAGTTAAATCATATGTAGTAGTTTCTGAAATATTTTCTTTAGATTTATCTATTATTATACTTTCCTTTTGATCATGAGTATCATCAGAAATCTTATTATCTTCAGGTTCTTTAACTAAAGTTTCAGGAATTTCTGAGCTATTACTATTTTCTCCTTTAATATTAATGTCTCTACAGCCAGAGACTATGAAAATAATAATAGCAGCTAATACAAATAATTTTTTATTTTTCATATATACCAATCCTTTCAGATAAATACTTAGCTACTTTATTATTTTTATTGTATTCCTATGCTAGCTATTATAGCTCCTACTTCTGGATCTTCTATTGAAATACTATCTTCATCACTGGCAATATAAATTACTGCGGACAGATAATAATCAGATTCTTTTGTCCATATATAAGTACTACTAGTATCTAAATCAATGAAACCTTGCCATGTCCTTCCGCTAAACTCTTTATCTTCCAGAATCTCAAAATTCTCTGCACCATAATCTGAAGGCTTCGGCTCTGAAAAATAACTTTCCTTATCAAAATAATCAATATTTACTCCTACTTTAAAAAACTTGTCATCTTCAGTTTCTGCTCCTCTATGAAATTCCAGTCTAGTTAAATCAACTGCGTCATCCTCATCAGAAAAGTAATCTGTTACATCATAACTTTTCCAGCCATCAGGACAAAGGGCACTTATTATACCAGTATTAATTCTCTCACCTGAAATATCTCCTATTCCATCCTTATTAAATCCAGAATTTGTATCTTTTTTTACAGATGAAACATAATCTAATTCAGAGTGAACACGGGAATTATTATAGTCAATAAGGGTTTCTACCATTGACTCTTCAGTATAATTATTAAGGTACCATTCATACCAAGGGGGTCTTAAGTTTTCTGGAATATCATCCCAAGTTTCACCCCAAGGACGAAGATGAGCAAGATAATAAAAACCTTCTCCAGATTCATCTTCATAGCGACCATCAATGACCATATAATTATCATATTCATAGATACTAGGATCAATAATCCAATCTGCATGACCTATTTCTACCCCAGACCAATAATGTCCACTTTCTGAAATAGCTGCTCCCATTTCACCAGAGCCCCCTTCTTTTGAAACCATAATATCGACAGTTGCAAGGTCTTCAGAAGTCTCCCATAGGTAAATAGTTCCTGTATCATCAGCATTCATTTTAATTTTTGCATAGCAGTCCAATATTAAGTCTTCGTAGTAGGAATATTTTTCTGTTACGCTATGGGTTTCAAAATATCCATACCATTCTCCGTCCCATTTTTTTTGTAATTCGCTAAGCTTTTCTGAGCTGTCTTTATCAACTGACTCAGTTTCATCTAAATCTTCAACTACAGGAGGGATTTCATTGCTACGAAGATAAGTTGCTATAAATCCCTCTCCCCAATCAATAGTTAATTCAGCTTTCACTAATTTATATTCAATAGTTCCTTCTATATCACCATTTTCATCTTGGAAATTTAAAACACCCTTTTCCCATATTCCTTTATCAATATCATCTATTCCAAAGCTGGTAATAAATGTACCATCGTCATTTAACAGTACATATGCAGACATACCGCTAGATTTAATTTCTTCAGCAGTTATTGTAACTCCATCTTCAAGTGCTTTTTCTAAAATATAGTATCCAGCGTCACCATTGCTCTTAGAAGCTTCACCCCCAGAGTAGCCACCTTCTTTTTCAAAAGTCATATCTAGACCTATATCCATCATATTTATAAGTGTTAACATTCCACTTTCGATGTTTCCACTAAAGTCTACGTCTTTAGAAGAAAGTATAAGTTCTCCTTCTTTATATTCCCACTTTCCTTTTATTTTAGCTCCATCTAGCATCATAATAAAATCTTCGTTTGCTTTTAGTTCAAGAGAAGCACCTTTTTCATAAATTTCTTCAACATCCCCTGTGATATCGAGCATAGTTGCTGAGACTGCATTCCAAATTCCAATATTTGGATCATCAGAGCCTTTATTTCCACAAGCAGTAAGGCTAAATAACATTATAAATGCAATAATTATAAAATTAACCTTTTTCATTGTAACTTTCTCCTTTTCAATTATTATATCTGCTGAAATTATTAGTCATTTATTTAGCCATTTAGGGATATTTAGCTTTATATTTTCACCCTATAGTTACTTTTAAAATAATTTATAATTTTATATTTGTTATCAACTAATCCATTTAAACATATTTATAATTTATATGGATATCAATTTTGAAGCCAAGTAGTCAATTGTCACATCATAAAAAACAAAATCATCAATTTGCTTTGTTCCCTTAGCGGCCACTACTTTTTCTACACTTTTCTCATCCTGCTCAGAGGAGATTAAAAGGAGTTTACAATCTGGAGTATTTTTTCGTATCACCTTACATAATGCTAAGCAGTAATCCATATCATAGGGACCTGATTCTGCAGCTTCTAACAGAACTGTATTAACACCATAAGTGGATATAGCAGAATCTGCATTATAATAATTAGATTCATAAATAATTTCAATATCTGGATTATTTTTAAACATTTTAATCAAAGCTTGTACAATAGCTTTACGCTGCATAATCAACATAATGGTCGACATACTTTATACCTCCTAAATATCATTTATATTAAGCACCGTAGTCTTTTGATTAAAGCTCATTCCAGATATCAGTAAAAGGATCATATCTATAAACTTGTCTTGTAAATACATTTACTCCATAAAATATCTCCCTAACAAAATAATCTTCATGGTTAGTTCCTAAAGCAATTTGATAGCAATCATTGCCATCAAGGCTCACATGCTCATCTTCTATTAAAACTTCCATACCAAGATTTAAATATTCCTTTGTTTCCTCTACTTCATTTTCAATAATTTCAAAAATTAAATCATAAATTTCAGACTCATCATAGTCATTAAATTCTGATTTACTATAATCTTCAAAACTACTTTCAAGATATTCCTTATACTCTGGGTTGATAAATTCTATTATATTACCCTTGTTGTCTGTTTCTACAAAATAAACATCTCCAGGAAATAAATCGTCTCCTAAAATGTCTGAAATGCTTTTGTCTGCAACTTTATAAAGAGTACTTTCGGGTAAATCATTTTCGTAAAAAGTCATTCTTTCACTATAAATGATTTCATATTCGTCATAGCCCCTAGGAGTCCAGTTAACTTCATCTATCCACATACTCTGTTTATCAGCTCCTTTACCCCAAAAAACTGCATAAAACTCACTATTTTTTCGTGGACTTAAGTCTGATTTAAATTCAACTTCCTTTTCAAACATTATTTCTTCCGGCGCATATTGAAACTCATCGTAGCCTAGAAAATTAAAAACAGTATCTCCATAATCTTCAAAAAACCATGACATAACAACCTTTCCATCATAAATAGTTCTATGAAGAAAAAAGAATTTACCTCCAGTATAGTCTGCATCTGTAAGTTCTATACTGACTAAATCAGGCGCCTCATTTTCTTTTACATGGGCCCTTTCGAAACTCACTTTCCCAGAATAATCTCCTATAGCCTCATCCTTATAGCTATCATGAAATGACAAAGAGACTTTTAGCTCATCATCTATAATCATTTTACAAACAACATCACTTATATACTCTTTATCAAAAATCCATTCACCTATAAGGTAATTTTTTATTCCATCTTCTGTTGATAAATCTGGTTTATAGTCATTTTTACTATCTAAGTTATTTGATTTCTTCTCAGGGTCTGTTTTTATTTCCTCTTTATCAATCTTAGAGTTTTCTAATTTTGCCTTATTAATTGGGTCTCCATTATTATCTGTTTTTTCAGTTTTAACAGCACTACAACTTAATAAAAAAATACAGCAAAAAAACATTATAAATATTTTTTTAAAATGCAATGGCTTTTACCTCCTTATATTCTTCTTTTATGCAAAAAATAACTAAACCTCACTGAGTCCCATATTCTTTAAAGCTTTCTATTCCACTTAACCTATATTTCTTCTTACTATAAATATAACAATTTTTATCTGATTTTAACCTAGCCGCTTAGGCTAGTCTTTAAAGCAAAAAAACAGGTAGTTTTACCTGTTTTTTCTTCTATATATTCTTTTTTATTTTTATTTGTTTTTAAAATTAATTATACAGCGATCCTATCTTTTTTTAAAAAACTGTCATGTTAAAATAGTTAATACAATGGATTAATTAATCCGTTTGAGATCATATAAAATGCGAGGTCTACTGCTCTTTTATAACCTGTCTTTGCTAGCATATTAGATTTATGGTATTTTACTGTATGCTCAGTTATAAAAAGTTCATCAGCAATTTCTTTATTTGTCATATGCTTACAAATAAGTCTAAGGACTTCCATTTCTCTTTCTGTTAAAGGAGATTCACCCATAGCCGTTGGAACAGTTTTAGTTTCCGGGAAAAATTTTTTACCTTCCATTACTCCAAACGCTACTTCAACAAAATAATCCAAACTTTTACTTTTAAAAATAAAAGCATCCGCTCCCGCATCTTTTGCTCTAGGGGCGTAAGTAATTTCATCAAAACCCGACATTACTATTATTTTAACATCAGGATATTTTTTTCTAATAATTTTTGTTGCCTCAAGGCCTGATGCCCTACCTTCAGTACATACATCCATAAAAATTAAATCCGGTTTAAGTTTTCTGCAGTATAAGTCTGCATGAATAGAACTTTTTATGCTTCCCACTACTATAAAGTCATCAATATTTTTAAATTCATTTAAAAGTGAATCACTCATAGATTCATGATCATCAACAATAAGCACCTTATTCATCTTAGTCACCTCCCGGTATTACAACAGACAATGTGAATAGAGGTTTTTCTATTATATTCAAATTACCACCTTGGGCAGATACTTTCTTTCGCATTACCCCAAGACCACTTCCTGGAACAATAGGATTTATTGGTGGATGTCCATTATTGTTTATTATAAGTTTATATGCATTCTTAGCTGGCCGCACCTTTATACTAATTTTTGTAGCAAAACCATGACGAACAGCATTTGTTGATCCCTCTCTTATTATGTCAACAAATAAACGTGCTTTCTCACTATCTTTCGGGAATTCTCCTTCGAATTGAATATCTACTCCAATAGCTGAAAATATTTGCTGAATACTTTTAAGCTCATCATATGGTCCTGTTTCAATTTGATCTGATTTTAGTTCTTTTAAAAGTCCATTTGATAAAGATACCAATAAGTCATAATCAATGCTTTCTTCCGTTTGTATTGTACGTAGTAAAACACTAAGTTTCTGACCTAGAATATCATGAGCTCTCATTTTCGCATTTTCTATTTCTTTCTTTTTGCTTAATATATGTAAGTTTTTTATTGCTTCTTTTAATTCTTGGCTTTTATCTCTTAACTCCTCGTCTTGCATTTGTAGTTGAGATGTTAACTTCCATATATCTGTTACATCCGAAGCAGAAATATGAATATAATTTTTCATCTTAATAGTTACATCTGTCTTAGTAAACATCCAGGCACTGCCATCACCCAATATATAAACTTTATGACCATCTAATTTAGCTTTGTCGTATCTTAGATTAAACTCATTCGATACAATCATTTCGTAGAAATCTATCGCATTTCTATATATTTTATTAGCAATTATAATCATTAAATCCTGCATTTTTTTATTGGAAATAAGAATATGCCCATCATTTTCAGAAAATAATACACCTGTATGTAAGGTATCAATAGCATGTTTTACAGATAAAGCAGAAATATTGGTCCTTATCGTTCTTATGCTTGATATAATAATGACTATGCTTCTTATTAGAAATAAAATTAAAGAACTAATAAAAAACCACGGAAAAAACTCAGCTAATATAATTTCAGCAGCTGGCAAAGATATAATAGCTGCCGGGATTACAATTAGAGGAAAAACCTTTTTACTTAAGCTAGTCACTAGTATGATAAGAATTAAAGTTATGAAAAACATAAATGTTCTTAAGTTTTCATATCCTGTTGCAACTATGAAACCATTTTTATATCCACTGACAATCTGACCATGCATAAGAGAGAAAATTAAAATCTCAAACAATATAATTATTTCAAGTGCATTTTCAAACATTAAACGGGTACTTAGTCTTTTACTATGGTGGTTAAGGACTATAGCAAGTGTTTGGGCTAAAACACAAACACCTAATAAAACAGTAATAAACATTCGAAATATCCATGAAAAACTCATAAACTCAATCATATTGACCTTCCCCTTTCGGAAAAGATAGGCTTATTCCAATTGTATCTTCTAGATTTTTCCATATAATTTTTCCATTTGCATCAGAAATTGATTTAAAAATCTTAGATTCTTTTTCAAATGAACCTATATCATGGGATGGTAAAAACTTTACAGTAAAAAAGTTTTCATCACTTTCAAAACTCTCTATAATATAAGTACTGCCTTTTTGAATAGCAAGATCAATTAATTCATAGAAAAAATCATAAATTAATGTACCATACCTAATATCAATACTCCCATTAAACTTGTTTACACTTTTAATTTCAAGATCAGAATATTTTGCTATTTCAACAAGTTCATCTTTATAGGAAATTAATTGATCTATTAATATAATATCTGTTTCTTTTTCCTTGAAAAATAAACTACTTTTACGCTTGATGTAACACAGTAGCAGGGCTATTCTAGTTGTCTCTTTTGATTCTTCTTTGGAATAAGGAAGGTTTTTTATCCTATTTGTTAACTCATCTATATTCTGAGCCAATTCAATTTCTAATTGCTCCATCAATTGTTTTTTTTCATTTTTTTCATTGATGAATTTCTTTATTTTTTGTTCTTCTATAAGCATTGAATTTGCTTCAATAAGCATTTCTGTTGACTTTTTAATTTTTCTATTTAATTCATAAAGCTTACTAATATCCTCATACCATAAAGCATATCCACCTGGAATAGGATTAGAAAATAGTACAGATTCGTCGTCTCTAAGTATTGAGCTAGAACCTGAAACTAAGATTCTTTTAATGGATTTTGCTTTAGGAGCTGATTCAGGAATTGATGACAGAACTAGTTCTCCTTTTTTATTAATAATTTGCATTTCAAGGGGAGAAGCTTTAAAAAGCTCTATATATTTAGTATTTACTGGAATAAGTCCTGAGCGTATAGATACCTCAAACATAAGCATTGTAAACAGTCCTGTTATAATCGTAAGGTCAGTTGCATAGATAAAAGGATCTCTAACTATATACTTATAATTATAAATAATAAACATAATAAAGGTTATAGCAGGTAATATAATTCCGTTTTTTCTTGGATTCCTTGTACTTTTCTTGATAAGTATTAAGAAGACCAAGGAAAGATTTATCATACATATAGACAGTATTACATAGTAAGCAAACCCATACCCATAATTTATATCCCAGTTTGGATTATTTAAATCTAAATCTAACACAAAGCCATGTAAATCATTAGTAAAGACTACAATTATTAATGCACCGATTAAAACGACCATAACCCTCCACCACTTTGGAGGAAATATTTTATTTTCTGGCTTATCAATTGCCCATGCCATCCATAATAAAACTAATGGTAGGGTTAGCTGAAAAATATAAAAACCATACCATAAGTACCTTGTCAAAACTGGTGTTAATTCAGTTTGATATTTTACTAAACGAACAAATATCCATCCAATTAAGATAATACCTGTAAAAAATGCTGAATAACTAATCCCTTTTTGCATAGACCTTAGTATTATTGAACTTATCCATATAGTAATTATGATTATATAAATTAAAGCAAAGTGAAGATGTTCGCGATTATCTATGGACATATACCTTTTAGAATTTAAAATATTTCGTTCAATTAAGCAGCTTGCATTTCTAGTTGTTCTTGCAAAATGTTCATAGTCAGAAATTTTACTAGCAAAGCTATATTTATTTGAACTTGGGTATGCTAAAGAACTACTTTTTCCGTCTAAAGTCCTCAGCTTAGATTCAACTAATAGTTTATCTGCGTCAGACTTAAAGTTTAAATCTTGATTTGAAAGTAATCCTTTTTCATATGTAAGTGTTCCATCTTTAGGTATTATAATTTCAATATTTCGACCACTTTCAAAAAGGTTCACCGCTTGGTAGTCATAGCAAATAAGAATAGGTGAATCAAAGGAATTTATATTAAGAAGATTTTTTTCATTAAGAGATTTCATAAGATTAATTGGTTTCTTTAAAGTGAAGTCTTTACCTTCTAATCCATAAGCCATTGCAGCTATAAGCATTTTTGAATTTACAGGACTAATAAAAAAGGATACTTCATCTTCAGACCTGTATAGATCTCTCCAACTTGTAATTAAAAGATCAGTCTGACTTCGGTCTACAGCAATAACAACTGTTGCTAGATAATGTGGGTACCAATTTTTTGCAATTTTTCTTTCCAAGGCTCCTATTGCCTGAGCCTCAAAAGCTTCAGTAGTTTCTCCGGCATCCAATCTGAAATAAGCCTTATTATCTCTTTGCTCAACTATATGTGTAGGAAGTATTTCCTCTAAAGATTTAGAGTATAAAGAGTGACTATCCAGATTAGAAATAACTCGATTATATGGTGGTTTTTTTGAGCAGCCAAAAGAAAATACAGTTATAATAAGAATAATGAATAAAGTAGTTATTACTCTTATATATCCCGTATTATTGCTGCGGCAAGCTTTCACAAAAATACCTCCTTTTAGAGCAAAAATACCATTAAAATATACTACTATTTTATGATATCATTATATCATAATTATAGTATAGTTGTAGATTTAATTAAAGGATGTCATTTTCGATATCAAGTACTTTAGTGAAGCATCATAAAAAACAAAATCATCAATCAATTTCTTTTTCTTTGCTTTAGTTGCCATTTTACGATTTACCTCATCATCTTGAGATACAAGAAGTAAGATATGGCAGTTTGGAAGTTTTTCATTTAATTTTTCGCAAAATAATAAAGGCATTTTTGTTTGTTTTGAATTGCAATCCATAACATCAATCAAGGCAATATCGATTTCGAAAATTTCTGCATCAAGTAATGCTTGATCTGAGTTAAGAAATAAATAAAAATTAAAATCCAGCTGATTCATACTCTCTATTGCAGCAGCAAAGCTCTGCCCAAGTATCTTGTTTTTTGTAATAAAAGCAATTTTTTTCATATCAATTCCCTCACAATATCTTTTTCAAAGCTTGCCCAGTTACTCTTACTTATTATATTTTAATCATATCAATTAATTTAATTGAAAAACCTAACCATAGCGGGTAGGTTTTACTAAATTACAACTTTTTTATTTTGTATTTCTCTCTTAGATTAAACCTTAAAATCTATTTTAAAAATTAAAAAGCCCTGAGTCATTTCAGGACTTTTAATGTTTTGAAATTATATTCATAGTTTATGTGCTCTGGATCAAAATCAACTTGTATCATTCTAGGACTCATACCTATAAAACTTTAGCACTTATATAAAACTCAAAATGAAAACCTTCACCAATACAAATTAAGCTGAAATGAGATTTAGTTTCAACCGGTCCTAAGCCTTTATTATCTTTATTAATTTTTTCCCATCAATTGTGACTTTATATCAGCTTTAATTTCATTTTCTACTCAAAGCTTTTAATCATTCCCATTATTTGTTTTATAATTTTGCTTTGCATATTCATCATAATTATTTGGAAGAGGATCTACCTCTTCGTTCCAACCAGTTCCATCTTCTCTTACAAAAAACCGGCAATTTAAATATTTATCTGCGCCATAATCAAAAATATAATTTATATCTAAAGCTCCTTTATCATAGGTTGTTGTAAGTCCAGCTTCATCATCTTCCCATAGGTACATGTCCATTATCCATGCATCATCTTCTCCAATTATTGGAGTAAGCACCATATTATCTTTTTCATCAATATACATTGACAAGATAGCATCATCTGTAATATCATTTCCCATTTCAAGATAGAGTTCGAAAAAAGCATCTCCAGCTGGATCTTTATCAATAGTTCCATATACATCATATCTACCATCTTCCAGATCAAATCCAATCGAGTCTTCAACTATTACTACCCCATACCAATCACTAGGTAGCTTAATACTTCCTGCAGGAGGTGCTCCCATTAAAATATTTTCTTCTTTATTTGGATCTACCTCACTAGATTCACTCTTTTCACTAGATTCATTCTTTATAAAATAGTAAAGCATTCCCGTATTTAATATTATCTCATTTTTATCTACTTCTGCCTTATAGCTTAGGCCTTCCATAGTATTTAGACTTATCTCACTCCCACTTAAAGTCCAGTCAAAAGAAGACTCCATTGCACCTATAAACATAATTCCGGTTCCATCATCTTTTAGTTCTAACCACTCACCAGTAGGATCAAATTTATTTCCATTTAAATCAGAACCAGTACATTTATAGTTTCCTACGAGTTCATTGTCTACTGAACTCACTGGATCTACTGTATCCTTATCATCTTTATCCCCACACGAGACTAGAGTTATAACCATAGTTAAGGTCATTAATATTACAAAAAATTTTTTCCTTATAAATAAATTTTTTCCCATTTACTTTAACTTTCCTCCTATAAATATTAAAATGAATTCAACTAAAACTTCATAAACATATTTTAAAAGAAAATATAACTATAACCTTTCCAATTATCTTTTTATTATAATTAGAAAGGTTAAGAAAAACATTTAAAATAATTAGCTGGTCAAATAAGATATCATTTTAAACTCTCATATATTTAAAGTCTATTTCACCCATTAAGTTGATTTATTCTTAATAAATATCTGTTATTAAGCTTCCAGAAAAATCAAATTACATCTCTTTTATTATTCGATGTTGTAAGGGGTGTATCCATAATATTCTAGCTTATCTCCATTTTCTTTAAAGAATATTAACACACTTTCTTCATTATCTGAAAACCAGCCGTAATATTTCATAACATCACCGTTATAGTCCATATCACAGTTTTTATAATAAGCACCATCAGCTCCAAACATTTTAACGACATCTGGATACGATCCTACTTCACCATTTAAATTAGTTTCTTCGAGTTTAGCAAAAGATGTTTTAAAATCAGCTGAAGCAATAAGTGGATAATCAGCAGGATATACAGCTGGTTCTATTTCCTCTATGCTATTTGCATCTAAGGTATAAACAGAACCTTCTTTTGGCTTACTATCACCACTAGTTTCATTAGTATTTCCATCTTTACCACAAGCTGAAAATGCGACTATCATCATAAATGCAAGCAAATATACTATATATTTTTTCATTTTAACCTCTCTTTTTCTCTTTTTTAGTCTTTTACTTTTTATTTTTAAAATATATTTTATTGAACAATACTTTCACTTTCTTTAGTATCACCTAAATTCTTATTTTGGAAGGCTCCTATAAGATATAAAGCAGGAAGTCCAAGCCCTATTATTAAACTTGCTACATTAAATTTTTGTCCTCCTATTACACTTAAAGTAGATCCTAATACAGCGAAGACAGCGGTCATTATACCGAAAATAATACATGTTTTAGCTTTTTCAGGTACAGCAGCATTTTTAACTCCAATAATTCCAGCAATTAAACTTACCACAGCGCTGATTAACACCAAAACACTTCCTGCCATCAAAAGTCCCATATTAGCTTCTGCGCCTAGGGCTAGAGCAAGAACACCAACACCAAGAACTGCAATAATACCTACAATAATTCCAAATGCTCCACCAATTATCATGAGAATACCTGTTACTTTTAAAAACTTATTGCTCTCTTTTTCCATGATTTTTCCTCCTTTTTATTTTTAAATACACTTAATCTAAACACTTTTTATCTAAAACTATCTTCTAGCTTAATTATATTAATTATTATCCCATTTGAACCTAGCCACTATGGCTAGTCTTTTGGACAAAAAATAACCTTTAATATTAGATTTTAATTTTTAATAATCATAAAATCCAATTTAAAGGTTATATATATAATAAATATTTCAAGCTTTTTCTATTTTCAAAACTTGTTTTTATTTTTTTCTATATTAATTTTATTCACTTATTTTTTCTTTGCTCCAAAGTTCATAAATTGATTTTAAAGAATCTGAGTTTAAATCAATACCATTTTCATAAGCATATTTAATTCCTTGTCCTAATGCAAAGGTTACACTACTAGCTACCCCTCCTCCTATTAAAAGTCCATATCCAGGCAAAAATTTTACAAGTTGCCTATAAGCAGCTCTTCCTGCATTGCCAGTTATTGTTGTTAAAATCATTTCTTTGGCATTTTGCTTGGATATTTGTTCTTTCTCATAAAGGCTAGATAGTTTAAGTAACAATCCAACCTGAATAGCTGTAATAGGTATAATATCAACTCCAGGAATAGGAGTAATTCCAACAGTTCCAGCCGCTGCAGCTGCTGCTACTATCCATTTTTGAGCAATCGACGACTTTTCTTTAACATGCCTCGCAAATAGGATGTCTTTTTTTTTAGTTTTAAGTATTTCTAGTATTTCCCATTTCAGTTTATCTAAGTTTTCTCCTGTTTTTGATGATATAGGAATGATTTTATAAGTATCTCCAAGTTTCTCACCTATATACTTAGTTAACTCAGGAATATCTTCTGCAGAGTCAATTTTATTTAATACAATAATTATATTATCGTTATGTTTTTTCACCTTATCAAACACTTTCTTTTCAGTTAAAGATAATACATTTCCTGCCGCATTCAGAAAAAATAGTATTACATCTGCTTTTTTGTAGTAATTTAATGTAACATCTGAATTATCTTCGATTATATCGTCTAGACCTGGAGTATCCACGAATAAAATTTTATCAGCATATTTGTGCTGCTCAATAACTATAGTTTCTCCTGGTTTAGAACTTACTTTAGCAACTTTATCATCCATTAAAGCATTTATAGTTGATGATTTTCCTGAGTTTACATTTCCGATTAAAACAAATAAAATATCCTTTTCTAGCTGGTCATTTATATATCTTATTTCCCTATCATAAGTTTCGTTAAAATAATTAGTTATTTTATTTTTTTCATCTGAGTTTTTCACTTTATTCACTCCAATACAGGTTTTTAGCAATCAAACATTTCTAGTTTGTTTCAACTATTTCTAAACTATTTAAAACTATTATATCACTCCAAAATTATAATTAAGAGATTTATTTTAATCAATGCATACTAAAACCCAAGATGATTTATTTTTTCTAGTCTTCTCTCATTGAAATAACTGTTAAGTGCCTTTCTAAAACCTTTAATTCAAGAGGTAGATTTGGCCCCTTTTCTCCATCTACATCAGTTTCCTGATTATCTTTACCTGGCGTTTTTATTTTAATAGTTTTAGACTTAAAGTATTTTACATTATCAGAATTACTAGTTTTTCCTAAAATTAAAGAAGGAGCCATATTCATTATTTTAGAAATATTAAGTCTTTTAACTGCAAATATATGGAAATTACCATCTCCTAGTTCAGCATCTGATAAGACAGTTCTTAATCCTCCCAAAGAATCTATAAGTGCAATAATAATAACTGCAGCCTCACCTTCCCAGATTTCATTATCCATCTCAAGCTTTACAGAAAAAATATCGTCTTCTAGAATCTCTTTAGCAACTGCTTTAACATATGCAAGTGCACCTATTTTTGACTTTTCTTCAATGTCTACATCATGTATTGCCTTAGCAGCTTTCCCAAACCCTAAAATATTTGTAAAATAGCGGTCATTCGCTAGGCCAATATCTATTTTTTTATGAAATCCCTTAGTTAAAATTTCAATTGCTTTATCTGGATTAATTGGTATATTAAGTGCTCTTGCCAGGTCATTAACCGTACCCATAGGTATAATTCCAAGAACTGGAGGCTCTTCAAAAACAGCAAGTCCATTTACAGTCTCATTCACGGTTCCATCTCCGCCTAAAGAAACAACAAGATCAAATCCCTTTTCTCCTGCACTCTTTGCAAATTTTGTAGCATCCCCTTTTCCTTTAGTATGTTCTACAACTAAATTAGGATATTCTTTTTTTATTGCATTTTTAATTTTATTTTCAAATTCCGCTGCTTTTTCTTTGCCTGATGTTGGGTTAATTATTATCATAGCTGATTTTCCCATTGTCACATCTCCTTATACTAATCTATATTTTTATAAATTTTAATTTCCTTAACTATAATTATATCTTAAAAGGAGAAATTAAACTCAAATCAACTATATTGTTGATTATATTATAATTAAGTTTTTAAAAAATCTACATATTAAAGTTATTTTAGGTTCACTGAACCTGACTACTAAAAAATCAAAGATAGGTTATTTCTATGGTATAATACATTTTAAAATAAACACATTAAATAAAATCTTGAGGAGATTGAATCAATGGACTTAAAAGGAAAAAAAGTAATCTTAACTGGTGCATCATCTGGTATAGGTCTAGAGCTCTTATATTTACTCAATAAAAAAGGTGCCATAGTTTTAGCTGTAGGCTTAGAAGATTTCACTCCAAATGTTTTATCAGTTACTTATATTAAAGAAGATATTTCAACACAAGAAGGTGTAGATAAAATATTTGAAAAAGCTGATAAAATTCTTGGCGATATTGATATATTTATTGCTAATGCAGGATTCACTTATTACGAAGGAGCAGAAAAAGCTGATTGGGATAAAATCGATAATATCTTTAACACAAATGTTAAATCTCCTATTTATGCTTTCCAAAAGCTTAAAAATATAAAAGGACATAAACCATTTCAATTTGTAGTTACGGCCAGCGCTATGAGCTATATGCCTTTAGCTGGTTATGCTCTTTATTCAGGGACAAAGCATGGTCTAAAAGGATTTTTTAATGCTGCTAGATATGAAATTCCAAGGCATCAAATAATAACACTAATTTATCCCATTACAACAAAAACTCCCTTCTTCAAAGAAAATATGCCTATTCCTTTTCCAGCTCACAGTGCGAAATCAGTTGCTAAGCACTATATTAAAGGTATTGAAAAAAACAAGAAACATATTTTTACATCAAAAATGTTTTATCTCGATACTTACTTTAATATTCTTCAGCCTTTAATACAGAAACGAGAAGCCCGGCAGTTTAGACTTTGGAGAGAACGAAATAAATAATTATCTCTTATATTTCGAGATAATTGAAAAATTCTGAAACAAATGGACTGTAAAAGATTAAATCAATCTTTTACAGTCCATTTAAATTCATATTATACTATTATACTATTTATATTTATAAAATCCTTCTCCAGCATTAACACCTGTTTTACCTTCATCAATATATTTCTTAAGCATAGCCACAACCTTACCATTTAAACTTTCTGGATCTTTGCTATCTGGCTTCATGCTTGAAATGTTATAAACAGTAGTTAATCCAACAATATCCATTATCTGAAAAGGCCCCATAGGAGATCCTGTTGCATATTTCCATGTTTTATCAATTGTTTGATAATCAGAAACATCATTTGCGAGTAATGCTTTTGCTGCATCTAATAAAGGAACTAACAAGCTATTTAAAATATATCCAGGTTGTTCTTTGTTAAGTTTTAAAGGTATCATTCCAATTGCCTTTGCAAACTCTACAGTCTCATCAAAATATTTTTGTTCTGTTCCAGGATGACCCATAACTTCAGCAGTATTATTTCTCCATATTTCATTTGCAAAATGTAGAGCTAAATATTTTTCTGGTCTAGCTGTATACTCTGCGAAAGAACTTGGTAAAAGGGTAGAAGAGTTTGTTGCGATAACTGTGTGTTCTGGGAGGTATTTAGCCATCTCTTCATATAAAGAAATCTTTTCAGCAGGTATCTCAGCTATAGATTCAATAACAAAATCAGCATCTTTAAAAGCCTCCTCATAACTTGTAGTTAGAGTGATGTTTTCATAAGCTTTTATTGCCTGATCTTTTAAAGCATCTATTTCACTGTCTGACAATTCCTTGGAATCTGTAAATCCACGAGCATATGCTAGAGGATTAGTTTTCATAGCTTCTAGGGTGTTTAGGTAAATATTTTTTAATCTTTCAAACTTAGGCTTTGCTCTACCTATTGAATCTTCACTTCTTAGCCAAACTTTTACATTAAAGCCTTTAAAAGCTGTTTGATAAGCTATTTGACTACCTAAAACTCCTCCACCGGCAACAACGACATTTTTAATATCCATTTTAATCTCTCCCTTTTTACTTATTAAAGCTAATATACTAATGTAAATTAAGAATTAAAGCCACTATTGATATTAATTTAACAATTAATAAGAGTATTATAACATAGTAAATACAATATGTTAAGCTTTTTTAATTAATTTTTTCTAAGTAATAGCCCCTTTTTTAGTTTCCCTATAAACTTTTAAAATAAAAAGTTTACTGGAGTCTTAACGCAGAATAGAATACAGAAGTTTTGACTTTTTATATAAAAACTCAAAACTTCTGTATGTCAGTATGATTAAATATTTCAGACTAAAGCATTTCTTTAATAAGTATTTCCCTACTTTTATTTGATAAATCTTGCCCTCTTACATCAAGTGCAGTAAATGCTCCATATTCTTTTCTTTTACTCATTTTAACTGCTGCACGTGCATATGCTACTAAAACACTAGCTGTAAATTCTGGATTAGAATCTAAGTTTACAGAATACTCCACTGTTTCTTTATTATCTTCAGAGGTTTTAGCAGTTCGAATTACCCGGCCAGATTGAACCCACTTTGAATGCTCTTTTTTCATCTGATCTTCAGATATAAATTTAACTAGAGTTGTACTACCTTTAAAGTAGTGTGGAATGTTTTTAATTTCATCTTCAATTCTTGTATGTTCTTTTTCGTCTTCAGCAACTACATAGCAAATCTTATAATGACTTTTACTTGGATCTATTTCTTGATGTTCTCTAAATTTAGAGATATTTTCATCATTTGGAATTGAATAATTCCTTGCAATTTTTACTCCATCAACTCGACTAGCAACATCACTATGTCCTTGGCTTATACCTGGACCCCAAAAACTCTCTGTTTTGCCATCAGGAAGAATCGCCTCCATAATTGTTTTCTGGAGGCTAAATATCCCTGGATCCCAACCTACAGATAAAAGTGCAGTTGTATTATTAGCTTTAGCTACTTTCTCAACTGCATTTACATGTTCTAAAATAATCGCGTGCATATCAAAGCTATCAACTATATTAAAGTTTTTAGCAAGCTTAGGTGATTGAGTGCGTAAGTCTTTCTCTGAGCTTCCACATAAAATTAAAACATCTATTTCATTTTTGTGACTCAAAAT
>JAAZDF010000057.1 GCA_012512905.1 Clostridium sp. | reverse complement strand
ATCTTCTAGTGATATTGGAAATGTAATTGATTTAAAAACAACTACAAGTGGAAACGGAGAAATGGGAATAGGTACTGTTCACCATATAGCGTGGAGAGCGAGTGATGATAAGGATCAATTAGAGTGGCAAAAATATGTTAGAGATAGTGGATATTATGTTACTGAAGTCAAGGATAGAAACTATTTTAATGCGATATATTTTAGAGAACATGGTAAAATATTATTTGAAATAGCAACTGATACTCCAGGTTTTGCTCATGATGAGTCTTTTGAAACAATGGGAAGTGGACTTATGTTACCTTCGCAGTATGAAGAATATAGAGAGAAACTTGAAAATAGTTTGACACCAATAGAAGTTAGGGAACTTGATTAAAACTCTTTAAAAGTATTTATAAAGCAAAAAGTAGTAAGGCTATGGAGCCTTACTACTTTTTTAACCCTATCCCACCCTCACTTTAAATATAAACCAGTACGTGGTTATAACAATAATTTGTAATTTGTACTAGTGTAACAATATTGGGAGTAAATTGTAAAAGTGGTATCGAACCACAACTTTTCCCCAAAGTTACCTATCAAAAACTTTATACTCACTTTTATATTTTAAGCTACCAACTCTTTAATTATAATAAATCAATATTCCAGTTCATACCTTGTATTTTTGTATCTAACTCTCTATATTCTTTTGATAATTTATCTGCTTCTTTTTGGAATTTTTTTACATCTATAGTGCTTACATTTTTAATTTCTGTTCTAGAATACCTATCTTGTTTTTCACTAGCCATGTCAGCTGCACCAGATAAAACTGAGCGCCTTGCAAGTATTGCATCTCTTTCTACTAGGGCATCTGATATCATCATTTCATCATTAAATGGAGTATTATTATTTGTATTATTAATAGCTTTTATAATTGAGGTTAATTCTGTTTGTAAAGCCATAAATTCTTTTAGTAAAAGATTGGGATCCTCACTTGGCATTTCACCTTCTTGAACTAATACATTGTTATATATTCTGCTTCTTACTTGTTCTATACGTTTTTGTAAATCTGACCTTAAAATTAATGCTTCAGCTAATTTCATAACATTCCTCCTAAATTTATTTAGTATTTCATGATTTTTAAAAATCTTTCTATTAATTATATATTTCAATTTTAAGTTTACATTATCAATATAGATATATTGATTATAAGTCTATTCTATCAAACATTCTTATTTTTATCTAGAATTTTAAAGCTATATATTTTTTATAATGTAGGATTGTATAAGTAGGATTTAAAGAAAAACAAAGTTAATTTGTTTTTTTGTGATTAAGGCGCATAAAAAACGCCATATTTAAGCTTCATAGCTAAACACTAGAATTTGAAAGTGCTAAATAATGAGTAGAAATTAAAGGGGAAAACCTTTTAAAACTATATACTTTTTTAAAATAAAACTTTTAAAATACAATATAAAGATAAAATAAGTCTGTATTATGACCTAGATCAAGTTATATTTTTAAAGGACATGTTACAATTAAAACCGAAGATAAGAAAATAATGTATAAAAGGAGAAAATAAAATGATGAAATTTAATGAATTAAAAGAAATATATTCTAAAAGACTAGAGCAATATGTTCCAGTTGTAGCACGTGTCCATGGAGAGTCTCATCCAGAATTTTATGAAGTTCAAAAAGTCTATAATAAGCTTAATGAAAAAATAAAAAGTTCGGAATTGGAAGACCTATCTCTTGAAAAGGAATTTAAAGAGTTACGTAAGATTACAAACAACTATGATATACCAGATGATACATGTGAGACCTATGCGTCCGTATATAATATGTTATCTGAACTAGATAATGCTTTTAAATCTGAAGCAGTATAATTATTTACAAAATACAAATAGCAGGGAGGCTTAATTATATGCAGCGCTTTATTTTAAAAAGTAAAAATGAAATTACTCTTATTGGGGGTATTCTAATTGCTACTGCCTTTATAAGTAAGTGGGCAGGAGTAAGTATAAATGTTTTTAACTGGTCATTAATAATTGCTTCTATTTTAGGACTAGCACCTATAGCCATTCAGGCTTATCAGGCCCTAAGGGTGAAGGTTGTTAGTATAGATGTTTTAGTAACTATAGCTGTTATAGGTGCATTTTTAATACAAAACTATGAAGAATCAGCTATTGTAACATTCCTTTTCTTATTTGGTGCTTATTTAGAACTAAGAACACTTAATAAAACCCGGTCCGCAATTAAAGAACTTACGGAGATGGCTCCAGAGACTGCATTAAAAGAAATAGCTAATGGAGAATTCGAGGAAGTAGATATTTTTGATGTAGATGAAGGAGATGTGCTTCTTGTTAAAACAGGAGCTAAAGTTCCTGTAGATGGAACAGTTTTGATAGGTGAAGGGTATATAAATGAAGCAAGTATTACAGGAGAGTCTATTGCTCTTGGGAAAGAAAAAGGCTCTAAGGTATTTGCTGGTACAATTTTAGAAAATGGTACTATCCAAATTTATGCAGATCGTGTTGGAGAAGATACAACTTTTGGTAAAATTATTGAACTCGTAGAGGAAGCTCAGGACTCAAAATCTGAAGCAGAGCGTTTTATTGATAGATTTTCAAAATACTATACACCTTTTGTTTTAATTATATCCTTTATAGTGTGGTTAGTTTCAAGGGACATTGAGCTTGCAATTACTATTTTAGTGTTAGGTTGTCCAGGAGCTCTCGTTATAGGTGTCCCAGTTTCTAATGTTTCTGGAATTGGAAATGGAGCTAGAAATGGAGTACTACTAAAGGGTAGCGAGGTTATACATGATTTTAGTAGGACAGATACTATGATATTTGATAAAACAGGAACCTTAACCATAGGAAATCCTGCGGTGTCAGAAGCTAGGTATTATACAGAAAATCCAGATGATGCTCTTGTTTATCTTGCAAATATTGAAAGGGAATCAGACCATCCTCTGGCAAAGGCAGTACTAGAAGAAGCAGGAGAAACAAAAATTTTACCAGTTGAAAATACTGAGGTTGTTAAAGGCGGCGGAATTGTAGCAAGCGTTAATGGACATAGGGTTGCAGTTGGAAATGTAGCCTTAATGAAAAAGGAAAATGTAAAACTTAGCGACAAAGCAAAAGCCGATATTGAAAATCTTGAAAAAGCAGGAAACTCTCTTGTAATAACTTCTGTTGATGGAGAACTGAAAATTATCATGGGAGTGCGAGATCAAATTCGAAAGGGAGCAAAAGAAGTACTCCTTAAACTTAAAAAACTGGGAATAAAAAATTTAGTTATGCTCTCGGGTGATAATCAAGGAACAGTAGATGTAGTAGGTAGGGAGCTTGGCTTAACAGAGGCATATGGTAATATGTTACCTGAAGATAAAGCTGAATATGTTAAAAAGCTGAGGAAAGAAAATAAAATAGTTGCATTTGTTGGAGATGGTGTTAATGACAGTCCTTCTTTAGCTTTGGCTGATATAGGTATTGCTATGGGTAGTGGTACTGATGTAGCTATTGAAACATCGGATGTTGTATTAATGAATTCAGACTTTAGTAGGCTTCCACATGCTCTTGGACTCACAAAGGCAACAGCAAGAAATATGTTTCAGAATATTGTTATTGCTGTAGGAGTTGTATTAATACTACTTTTCAGCGTATTCTTTAGTGATTGGATGAATATGTCAATAGGAATGCTAGTGCATGAAGGTAGTATATTGGTAGTTATTTTAAATGGGATGAGGCTACTTCGCTATAGACTTAAAAACTAAATTTAAGAAAAGTAAATAAAAAAATGAATATAAGAACAAAATAAAATTAAAAGATAAAAATTAAAAAATATTTATAAGAGGAGAATATAATATGAAATCAGCAACAATTTATTTAGAAACTTTAACTTGCCCATCATGTATGTTAAAAATTGAGGGGGCACTAAAAAACTTATCCGGTGTTAAAGAGGAAACAATAAATGTTTCTTTTAATACTAGTAGAGTAAGACTTGATTTTGATGAAGAGGCGGTTTCTATAGATGACATAGAAAAAGCTATTGATAAAGTTGGATACGAAGTTAAAAAAACTAGAGTAAAATAGTAAAAATACAGTGAAGAATAAGACCTCCCAGCGTATAGACTAAGAGTTTATAGGCTGGGAGGTTTTTATTAATTTATATTTATAGTCATACTTATATTATTCATTAAGAAATTCATCTAAAAGGTCGCTTATTTCATGACTAAAGAAATTTTTCTTGTTACCATGGTCAGTAATAACTCCATCTTTAATAAAAACAAAGTAATCGCAAGCTTCCTTAGCAAAGGCCATTTCATGTGTTACTAATATTAAATCTTTATTTTCTTTTCTTAAAGTTTCTATTGTTCTAATAACTCCCTTTGTAAGGCTAGGGTCAAGGGCAGATGTTGGCTCATCTAAAAGTAAAAACTGAGGATCAATGGAAAGTGCCCTCGCAATTGCAACTCTTTGCCTTTGTCCTCCAGATAATTGTGATGGACGTTTATCTTTATGCTCTGCTAGGTCGAATTTTTCAAGAAGCTTACTACTCTTTAGATTTGCAGTTTTTTTATCTACACCATGGACTTTCTCCAGAGGAACTACAATGTTATCATTTGCACTAAAATGGGGAAATAAATTAAAGCTTTGAAAAACCATTCCAACAGTTTTTCTATATTCATTAAGAAATTTTTCTTCAAATATAATTTCGTTACCATTTACAAAGACTTTCCCAGAGTCTGGCTTTTCAAGTCCTGCTAAAATTCTAAGAAGTGTAGTTTTTCCTCCTCCTGAAGACCCAATGATTGCCATAGCATGGACATTATCAACTTCTAAACTTAAATTATTTAAAACTAATTCACCTTCAAAACTTTTAGTTAAGTTTTTTATACTAAGATTCATAAGTAAACTTCCTTTCAAGTTTCCTAGATATTAATGATATTGGGAAAGTAATTAATAAGTATCCAACGGCTAGGACAATATAGTTTTCATATGTCCTAAAATTAATTGCTGTAATTTCCTGTATGTTCAGAGTGAACTCACTTACTGCTATGACTGAGAGAAGTGAAGAATCCTTAACCAGGGACGATAATTGACCTGCTAAAGAAGGAAGTATTCTTGTAATGACCTGAGGAAGAATTACATATCTATACTTTTGAAATGTTGTAAATCCTACGGCTCTAGCAGCTTCATGCTGAGATTCTCCAATACTTTCGATACCTGCTCGGATAATTTCACTAACATAGGCGCTGGAGAATATTGCAAGAATAGTAACTCCAATAAAGTATCTGTTACTTAGTCCAAGAGAAGGTGTAATAATGTAAAAAAAGAATATAATTTGAACTAAAAAAGGTGTTCCTCTAATTATTTCAACATAGCTCTTACTCAAGTAGTGGATCACAAGTATTCTACTATTATTTAAAAAAGCAATGATAAAACCTAATATTAATGAAATAATCATTGCAAAAAAGGTGATTATTAGTGTCATTTTATAACCATCAAGCAGTTTCCCACTATAAGCTGATAAACTTGACCAATTCATTGTATAATTTCCCAGTGATAATATAAAAAGACCAAGAAAAATAAGTAGCGCAAGGGTTAAATTTGCTGCTTTTTTAAACCATGACGATTCTTTTTCCTTATCTTTAATAAAAAAACTTAATATATTTTTCATTTAGATCCCTTCTTATAGATAGCAATTAATTTCTAGGTTGAAAAAAGAAATCTAAACCTAATTCATCAAAGGTTTTTTTCATTTCTCCAAGATACTTATCAGCTAAATCATCAAATCTGCCTTTTTCTTTGTAATCATCAATAAATGCGTTGATTTCATCTAAAAGTTCATTATTTCCAAGTTTTACTGCCATTGCCCATGGCTCTGATTTCTTTTGAAAAGGCTCAAGTAGTGCAATGGTTGTGTCTGGATATTCTTTTTGGCTTCTATAAATCGACATTTGATCATAAAAGAAAACATCTGATTTTCCTTGGGCAACTTCTAAGATAGCAGTATCTGCTTTATCAACAGTAATAATCTCCGCATTAGGCAAGTTTTCAGTAGCATATAAAAACCCAGTTGTTCCAACTTTAACGGCAACTCGTATTCCATCTTTACTTAGATCAGATGCATTTTCAATACCACTATCTTTGTTGGCAAGAATTGCGAGGCTAGAATATGCATAGGGCCTTGAGAAGGAAACACTTTCTTCCCTATCTGGCCTAACTGACATAGATGAAATAATTACATCAATTTTCTCTGATTGAATTGCAGGAATTAAACCACTCCATGCTATATTTTGAATTTCAATATCTTTGCCTAAGTAGTGGGCTAAATCATTTGCTAAATCAACACTGATTCCTTCAGGTTCACCTTCGGAATTAGATGTTTCGAATGGAGGATATTGTAGCTCCATTCCTACTACTAAAGTGTCATTATTAGTTTGTTTATCGCACCCAGTAAAAACTGCGATGATTGCTATTAAAAAAATAAGTATAATTTTTTTATTCATGTTTTGTTCTCCTTTTTAACTTACTGCTTTGTTTAGAAGAAAGTTATAGTAAAGACTAGCCTCCTATTATAAAGTTTGTACTTTTAAAATAAATCTAAAATTTTATGTATGATAGATTTATGCCTTAAGCTAAGTTAATCATAGTAGTTTTTTAGAATATAAAATTAAAAAATCAATATAGTAATTATATAGTAAGTAGATTGATATAGGAAGGAATATTTCAAATTTAGAGCTTTAATATATCATTATTTATATATATTACATGTTTTGTATGTGGCACATTATCATTTACTTTAGTAAAGTAAAATATATAGACAATTTATAAACAAAGATGTCAAAATAAAACACTAAATTCACAAAGTCTATGTATATCAACATTATTTTGGGTTTAATTATTATTAAAAGATTGTAAAGTTTAATAAGTTATGTTATTATATTGTCGTACTCAAGAAAATAAGGGGGTAGAAAATGAAAAAATTATTAATATTAGCTATTACTTCAATGCTTGTTTTCGGCCTTGTTGGATGTGGAGCTTCAGATGAAGCAAAAACTCCTCAAGAAGAAAACAATACTACAGATGAAGGAACAGATACAGAAAAACCAGAAGCTAGTGGATCCTCAGAAGATATCACATTAGACCAAATAAATGAATTTCTAAATACTAGCGCAGATTTAGGACCAGGAACAGTTGTTAACCCAGTTGCAATTCTTCCAATGAAACATATAGATGGACCTAAGAATAACATAGATGTTTATGCATTTGTGAACTTTGAATATGAAGCAAGAGATTTTGTAAAATACCAAGTTTCATATATTTCATGTACATGTCGTCCTGCAGCTGTGAATTACTGGAACACTGCTTATATCGAAATGACTTTACCAAGCAGTAAAGATCCAAATGATGTTCAATTAAAATACATATCTTTTGATGATGATCCAGCAGCAGATTACACAGGTGGATTATGGGGAGATAGTGACCCGATTCCTTCAGGTTTAACTTACGAAACTATTAAAGAAGAGTATGTATCTTATTTCCACGGAAAAGATTTACCTTATCTAAAAGATATAGATACTATTGATGATATTGAACTTGCAGATTATCAAGACGGAGAAGGAAGATCAGGCTACGAAATTGATACATTTACAGGAGCTACAGTTTCAGCAAACAATATGATTAGAGTGTTACATTCAGTATTAGATTATCATGTGCAAAACGAATTTTTTGAATAAAAGTATAGTAAAAAAATAAAAAAATAAAAAAATTGGAGTGATAAAATGACAAATTTTAGAAAGAAATTTATGGGCAAACAGCTTATGCTGATTTTTGCTTTATTATTAATGGTAACAGGACTAGCAGGATGTGGTGCTGATGCAGGAGCAGCAGCTAAAACAGATGCTGAACTTGTAGAAGAAGGTTGGGTAAAAAATCCAGCAGAGAATGGATGGGTTTTAGAATCAGAAGTTGAAGAAGGAACTGAGGCTGGAGCAGAATTAGCTGAATTACCAGCACCACTTATTGACGAAAATGCTGAAGCACCTTATGCATCAACAAATTCATCAATAAATGTTTCTAACTTAGATGAATACTTAAACAGAGACGACGTATTCTATGTAGACATAAGAGATTATGTTGATTATTCTAAAAAACATTTCAGAAATTTTGAAGTAATGCCTTATTTTGGATACATATTTAATGCAGAAGCAAATACAAATCCAGAAATGATTCAACTATACGGTGGAACTCCAGATGCACCTGTAGATGTTTATGCAGAATCAGACTCAACACTAAATGCAATGTTCCCTAAAGATAAAACATTATTTATAATGTGTGAAAAAGGTGGACGTGTAACACAACTTATGCAAATCTTAGATGCAAAAGGATATGACATGAGTAAAGTTTATAATATAGGTGGAGTAGGAGAATATACAGATAAAAAATATTCAGACCACTTAACAGATACTTATGAATTAGAATTAGAAGAAACATATAATCTAGAAGGAATGACTAGAAACTAATATATTATTTTAAAAAAACCTTTTACAAATTAGTAAAAGGTTTTTTTTGCTTGTTTTTTAACTGTTCAGTATAAAACTCCCAGTCTAGCTCTTACTCTAGGAATTATCTCTTGTAGAGTGTGAAATAAAACTATAAATTTCAAGTAAATATTAAATCTTAAAACTCATTATATTACTTTTAAATAGTTATTAAGAAAATTAAAAGCCATGTAAATATATTTAGAGGATATGCTCTATTATCGGAGAAATTATAGATAAGATTTTTATTAGAGCTTTTTTATATCCAGGGACACGGCTTTTATCTAGACTATCATCTTTTATATACTTGTAGTCATTTCCAACTACAAGGCTATTATTTAAATCTAATTGAACATTCTTTTTTAGCTTATAAGTAAATTCCTTGCTGGAGACTACTATCATTATTTCACTGTTAATAAAGCTGCTCCTAGAGTCCATGTTAAAAGATCCTACTGCGCTTATATAATCATCAAATATATATGTTTTTCCATGTAGAGACCCTTTTCCTTGATACTCATAGATTTTAATCTTATTATCTATCATTCTTTTCTTGTAGTTTGAGTAAGCAGATATACTTAGATGGTTTGGACTAGAATAGTTAGAATTTGTAAGAATTGTAGTCTTTTTTAAATCTATGCTGTATTCATCAAATACAGTTCTTAGTCTCCTACTTGGAATTATATAGGGACTTTGGATAAATATGGATTTATTAGAATTTGAAGCTAATGATAATATTTTTCTAAGGCACCATGGATCTTGGTGAATTTTGCCAACAGGGTTATGTACAAACTCTATATTATCGCTAGCAACTGTATAGTTCTGCCATTTTATATTATTCGGTTTATTCTCAAAAAGTTCTTTGGATTTTTCATACTCATTTTTAAGCTTTTCAGATGCTGATTTACTTTTAATTTTCTCTCTAGAGTTCAAATTTTTTCTAAAAGACTTAGAGTATTTATAGTCCCAAGTTTTATTGTAGTAGTTTTTCATATCTCTTATGACACTATAGGAATAATCTAGAGAGTCTTCTTTAAATATAAGAACATCTCTGTCTTTTGAAAAACTTTTATTTTTCAAGTTTTTTATATAATAATTGTCTGCAACATTACGACCACCGATTAAAGCAAGATTTTCGTCAATTATAATCATCTTGTCATGAAGTCTTTTATTCCAGTTAAATGGGAAAAGTGGATGTATAGGATCGTAAAACTTAAAACTGATATTTTCGTGTTTATCCATTCCGTAGAGGATATATTTAAACTCAGAATTAAAGCGTGGTAAAAAAGATGGAAGTATTGATAAGCTATCTAGAAGTATCCTAACCTCTACGCCTCTTTCTGCAGCTTCTAAAATACTTCCAAGCATTAACCTAGAAACTTTTCCATTTCTAAAGGTAAAGTAAGAAATATCTATACTATGGTTAGCATTTTCAATGAGAGTTTTTCTAATCTTAACAGCGTCTTTTTCCGATTCAATTAATTGAACCCGGTCTTTGTTATTTGTTTTTTTATTTTTTAATTTGTCTTTATAATTCTCTGGATCTTTTTCTAGACTAGGTTTATTAAATGCAGATATGACTAAAGAAAATATAAGGGCATATATAAAATATATGACTAAAAAAATTATTAATACTATTATTATCTTTTTCATATAAACCTTCTTTCTTTTTTATTGTATAAACATATATGAATGTAAATTTTTGTTATCACTATGAACTGTATCATATATAGATATCTAGGGCAAAGGTAACTACTTATTTTAAACTGTGTAGATATTGAAAAAGTGATATATCAAAACTCAGAAAGCTTTATATTAAAATAATTTGTCTAAAGTTGACAAAAAATTTCTAAGTTTATTTTGGAACTTACACAAAACCCTATTAACTAGGAAGAAACTTTAAGGTCTTAGACTAGAAACTAAATAACTTTATATTTAGCTACTATTTATGCTAAACTTAAATTCAGGTGATTAAATATGAAAGAAAAGATTTTAAGTATATTGAATGAATCAAGTTTTTCAGAGAAACTTATTAGATATGTAAAAGATGAATTTCCATCTAATTATAAGAAGCTATTTAACAAACCATATCATAAGGCTTATTCCAAAAACCCAATACTAGGTCTGGAAATACCTGAGCGGGTAAACGAATCTTTAGCTCAGTTGATAGATTTAAAAGAATTTTATAAAAATAAAGAGATTCCTTTAACCTATTTGTATGAAAGTCTTTATGATCTCAGTTACAGACTTGAGCGCTATCAGAAAAATTATGGGGTCTTTGGTCTAAGTGACTGGGATCTTAAGTGGCTTAGTTCTTTATACAAAGCTGAGATATTTAATCTTGGCTCATTACGATTTCAAATCTCATATTTTTCAAATAAGGAAATTGAAAGGTCTGATTATCAGTATATGCCTTTAGAAGAAAAGTGGAAAAAAAGATTTCCAGAGGGAACCCCAATAATTACAATTCATATTTTAGAAAATACTGACTTTAGCCCTAATAAAATTGATAAATCTTTTAATTTGGCTCGGGATTTTTTTGAAAAGTATTTTATAGACCATAAATATGAAATATTTATTTGTAGGACCTGGTTATTATATGAACCTACTAGAGATATATTAGATAAGAATAGCAATATCGCTGCATTTTCAAAAAGATTTCAAATAATTGCAGAAAATAAAAATACAAAACAGGCATTAGACCGTATATATGGAACAAGTGATATGAGTGCTATTAATAAAATGGATAAAAATACTAGTCTGGAGAAAATAGCATACAAAAAGCTCGATAAGCTTGGAGTTGCAGCAGGCATAATTTACAAATAAATGTTTGTTAGCTAAAAAAATTACTATATAAAAAAACCTGATTAAAGTATATAAAAATTTATACTTTAATCAGGTTATATTTTTTAACTTGCCTGCTTCACTTCTTCACTAGAACTTTCTTTAGCTAGGTCTCTTGTTTTATTTAATTGATTAATTTCTACCCATAACCATATTCCGGTTAAAAGAAAGGCACCTAAATCAGAAAAAGGAGCTGACCACCATACACCTTCAAGTCCAAATTGACGAGGAAGGAATATAAGAAGTGGTATAAAGATTATTACCTGCCTTGATAGACTGAGAAGGGTTGCTTGATTAGGTTTTCCTACAGCTTGGAAATAGCTGGCACTAATCATCTGAACACCTACTAAAGGTAAGAACTTAAAGAATATTCCCATACCATGAACTCCCATTGCAATTAATTCAGGATCTTCGTTAAAAAGTCCAATTAACTGGCTTGGCCATATTTTAGACACAGCAAATCCAAGAGTTACAATAGCTGTTGCCGAGATAATGGAAAGCTTTAAAGTATCTTTTACCCTTTCATATTGCTTTGCCCCATAATTATAACCTATAATTGGCTGGGCACCTTGGCTAACACCCATAGCTGGCATTACGAGAAATGTAACAATACTCATTATGACACCTATAACTGCCAAGGCAGTATCTCCTCCGTACTGAGCTAAGCTACGATTTAATATTAACTGCTGAATACTTCCTGTTATTTGAAGAACAAATGTTGGGAAACCTACTATAAAAATTGCCTTAACAAGTACTCGGTTAGGCTTAAAGTTTTCTGTTTTTATTTTCAGTTTGCTTTTTCCAGAAATAAAATAATGTAGTACCCAAGTAGTGGTTACACCATATGATATTATCGTTGCTAAAGCTGCACCTTTGATTCCCCATTTAAATATAAAAATAAATAGATAATCTAAAAAGATATTAGTTACTGTACCAATTAGCATTGTATTCATTGCCATCTTAGGATTACCTTCGGCTCTAATAAAGTTATTCATGCCAGTTCCAACAGCTAGAAATACGCTACCTAGTAAAATGATTCTCATATAGTCTGTGGCATATGGAAGGACAGCTGGGCTTGCACCAAAGAAAATTAAAATAGGCTTTAAAAATATTAGTCCAATTACGGTTAAACTTAGTCCAAGAATTATAAAAAGAGTAAAAGCATTACCTATTATTTTTTCTGCTTCATCTCCCTTTTTTTCTCCAAGTCTAATTGATATAAGAGAGGTTGCTCCCATTCCTATAAGCATTATACAAGCCATAAAGCTTGTTACTATAGGAAAGCTTACTGTAACTCCAGCAAGACCTAAGTCTCCAACACCACGGCCAACAAACATACTATCTATTATGTTATATAAAGAATTTACTAAAAGTCCAACTATAGCTGGCATAGAAAACCTTAGTAATAATTTTGGAATAGGTTCTATTCTCATTTCTTCTGATTCTTTCATAAATTACACCCCATCAAATTTCTTGTTTTGTACTATCCTACACCTTAACATAAACAAAAATAATTTTCTAGTTTAAATACTAGAAAATTTATATATTATTTATATATAGATGTTTGAAAATTTAAGGGATTGATAAAAATATATGATAACTATATCTGATAAATAGCTTATTATAGTGATGTCAAAAGTGCTATAATATAACTAAAAATATGAAATATAAACTAGTTTGTCAGTATTTCTTGTTAGCATTTGGTCAAAAAAACCATAGGAAATATGTAAACTCAAATATAAATTAGTTGATATCGTGTTAAAATTTAATCTTGGAGGACCTATGAAACTATATATAAAACAATCGGTTTTTACTTTAAAAGATAAATTTACAGTGAAAAATGAAGAAGGACAAGATGTATTTTATGTTGATGGAAGTTTTTTCCGTATTCCTAAGCAATTTAAAGTATATGATAAAAATCAAAATGAAGTTGCAAGTATTGATAGGCAAATGTTCCGTTTATTTGGAAGCTATGATATTGTAACTGAGAATAGTCAAATAACTTTAAGGCGTCAGTTTAGTTTGTTTCGTCAGTCTTATATTTTAGAAGGAATTAATTGGTATCTACAAGGGAATTTCACTGGTCATCACTACGAAGTAATTGAGGGTGAGAGCTTAGTTATGAAATTAAGAAAACATTGGTTTACCTGGGGAGATAGCTATGAGCTAAGTATTCCTGATGATCAGGATGCTCTTTTAGCTCTGTGCATTGCTATATGTATCGACTATGAAATACTAAAAGATCAAAATAGTTCAAATTCATAAGTATTGTAGGTTTTCTTGTAAAGATAATTTAATTGTAATCCTTGAATTTATATTGGTGGGTCTGTTTATGCTAAAATAGTGTAAAGAACAAGTTACATAGTAGGGAGGCATATATGTCTAGTGAAAATAAGATAAATTTATATAAGGCCGTGTTATCACTTAAAAATGAAGATGCTTGTAGGCGTTTTTTTAAAGATATTTGTACACCAAAAGAATTAAAGGATTTAGAAGACCGGTTAATGGTAGCCCAGTTACTTTTAAAAGGTCTAACCTACGAAAAAATTACCGAAAAGACAGGAATGAGCTCTGCTACTATTGCTAGAGTTAATAGAGCCCTAGTTTACGGTGAGGGTGGTTATAAAGAAGTTTTAACAAAAGACTGACATTAAAGAATTTAACATGTAAGTAATTTTGATTTGTAAAAAACAATTATTACTACTTCGATATAAGGATATAGTATTTAGTTTGCTTTGGTGATGATTTATTATCCCTATCATTATTTTATTTAGTTTAATTTCCAAAGAATTTTGTTTGTTAATTGCAATAAAACAGAAATTTAAAGAGGCTTAGGCTTCTTTTTTTACTTAAACCACTTTAACACTTTACTTTACTAAAGCGAAGTGTTAAGATGTATAAATACAATATATTATATGAGGAGTAGATGATAATGAAAAAAATAATTACTTTATTAATGGTTTTATTCTTATTTAATGGGTGCGGTGCTAGTTCTGACAAAGCTAAAGATGACAGCTTAGATTCTCTATTAGAAAGGGATATGTTTATAATAGGCTTTACGGAATATCCACCTTTTGGAAGTTTAAATCAAGGAGTAGCTAGCGGTTTTGATATAGATATGGCAGAGGAAGTAGCAAAGCGTCTTGGTGTTTCTTTTGATACTAAGTATATTGACTGGGATTCCAAGCAGTTTGAACTTGATAATGGAAATATAGATGCTATTTGGAATGGATTTACAATTACACCGAAAAGAGCTGAAGGAGTTACTTTTACTAAACCTTATTTTGATAACCATATTGTAATGATGTCTTTAAAAGGTAATACTTACAATGACCTTGAGGATCTAGAAGGTAAACTTGTTGGAGTTGAGCTTCAAAGCAGTGGTCAAATTGCTTTAGAAGAAAGGGAAGATGTATACTCTTCTATAAAAGAAATGATGAAATATACAAGTGTATCTGAAGCCCTTATGGCTCTTAACACAGAAGGCATTGATGTAATAGTAGTAGATGAAAATTTTGCAAGGTATATAACATCTAAAGACCAAGATCTATACGAAATTTCCTCTGCACGCTTTAATCCTGAAAATTATGGAGTTGGTTTAAGAAAAGGTTCTTTAGCTTTAGCTGAAAAAATAGACGAAATAATTGATGAGATGATTAAAGATGGGTCTGCAGGGAAAATATCAGAAAAATGGTTTGGTAAGGATATGATCTCTAGATGATAGCCTATATATTTGAGATTACGCCGTATATCTTAGAGGGCTTTAAGATGACACTGGGAGTTTTTTCACTAACTCTCCTAGTGTCAATTCCTTTAAGTTTGGTTTTAGTTATTTTATCTAGAATAAGAATTTTCGAGGTTATAATTTCTGGATTTACATGGATAATGAGGGGAACTCCATTAATTCTTCAGCTTTATTTTTTTGTTTTTGCTCTTCCTATAATAATTCCGGGATTTATAACAAAAAATGCTTTTATTGGTGCAAGTATGGCTTTTATTCTAAATTATAGCGCATATTATACTGAGATTTTTAAAGGTGGACTTTATGCTATAGATTCTGGTCAGTGGGAGGCATCAAAGGCGCTTCAGTTAAGTGGGAGTCAAACAGCTTGGTATGTTATATTTCCTCAGATGATACGAAACTCCTTATATGCTCTTTTAAATGAAACTATTACTTTAGTTAAAGATACTTCTTTAGTTACAGTAGTTGGACTTGGAGAAATTTTTAGAAATGCAAAGGAACTGTTACTGAGAGATCTTAGGTCTGAAGCCCTACTTATTGTTGGAATTATTTATTTATTATTTACTTTTGTAGTTATTCAGATTTTTAATAGGTTTGAGAAGAAGTTGAGGTTAAAAGTATGAAAATAAAGAATTTATCTTTTTCTTATCATGATAGTGTAATACTAGATGATATTAATTTTAAAGTGAAAGAATCAGAAATGCTTGGGATAGTTGGAGAGAGCGGCGCTGGTAAGTCAACTCTTTTAAGACTTATGGGAGGACTTATACCCCTTCAATCAGGCTATATAGAAGATAAAAGCGCTATAGGGATTATTTTTCAAAATTTCAATCTTTTTCCCCATCTAAATGTAATTGACAATTTATCTCTCGCTTTAAAGGTAAATAAACTTTTACCTAAAGGAGAAATCACTTTAAAAGCAAAACAAATTTTAGATGATTTTGGAATTTTAGATAAAAAAGATTCTTACATCGACCAGTTAAGTGGTGGTGAGCGTCAAAGGGTTGCTATTTCAAGGGCTTTAATGCTGAGTCCAAAGCTTTTATTAGTAGATGAGGCAACTAGTAGTCTTGATCCGAGGCGTAGGGATGAATTTATGGAGATTTTAAATAATCTAAAAAAGGATGGGATGGGAATAGTGATAGTAAGTCATGACCACGAAATTTTAAAAGCTCACTGCGACCGGCTAATTTATTTGGAAGATGGGAAAATAGAGAAGATAGAAGAGCTTCAAAGGTAGCTATTTATATAGCATCTCTAAATTTAGAATAGTTTTTGAACTGAGAGTTAAAACATTTAAATATCAAATTTAAGATGTAGATATAATTTATCCTAATTTTAAGTTATGATAATAATATAGGGGATACTGAAGAAAAAGGAGCTTATTGAAATGGGGAAAAAAGCATATAAAACATTAAAAATATTACTTATCTTAGCTCTTGGAATACTTATAGGTGGATACATAGGTCTTGTATTAGGTGGAACCTTTTTAGGAGGCTTTGATATTTATGAAAAAATAGGTATTGAAGGCTATGAAATTTCTACATATATTGGCTCATTAATTGGTGTAATACTAGGAGTTTATGTAATTATGAAACTTTTCAAAAAAGATAAGTAATTGAGATTATATCTTTGATTATAGCTTAAGAAATGAATTTTAAATTAATCAGATATTACTAGTTTAAAACTATCTTCATCTATAAGGAGAGTAATATATAAATTATAAAATGGAAACCAGCTGGGATAGCTCAATTAATAAGTTATGGTTTAAGATTGCCTATATATTAGCTGGAATAGTTTAAAAAGCTAAATAAAGTAGTAAATAACACTGGCTAGACTTTTCAAATGAGAGTCTAGCCAGTGTTATTTGCCGTGCAATTTAAATATATTAAATATAAACTTAAATATTATTATATGTTATAAACATGTGTCGTAAATATATTTAGGCGAAAATATGCATATATAAATATAGTAATTAGAAATAAAAAAGATTAACTAGGTATATAAGCTTATGAATAGGGGTTTATAGTTAACTTACATAATGATAAAAGACATGCTATTGTAGATGAAAAATAAGAGGGATATAATATTATCAAGATATGATAGATACTGTCCCCGAAGCTACAGAGTTAGAAAAAGCAATATTAGAAGCAGATACTTTGTTAGAAATGGAGTTACAATAGCCAGCAGTTGAAGATCCTCTTAAGGATCCAGAAAAAGATGCTGCAGCTGATTTGTCAGAAGAAGCCCCTATGTTAGAGGAAGCTCTTCCTGGTGGCACATCAGAAGATGTTAATGAAGGAGAAAAAATTGACGACCTAGTGGTAGACCCTAGTCCTAAAATTGAAGAAGCTTTACCAAAAGGTTTACTACTTCCTAAGCTATCAGAGCCAGCTCTAATGGAAGAATTAGTTGTAATGTCACCAGCTGAAAAGCTAAAACATGATATTGAAAATGCAGCAGCTGGAGCTACTATAACCCTTAGTGAAAATATTGATTTCAATCAAGGTGATTTAGGTCCTATCATAGTAAAGAAAGCAGTATACTTAGACTGCAATAAATTTAAAATCAAAACAAATCAACCACTATTTGATATAAGGGTTAATGGATATCTTACTATCATAAATGCGCAGATAGAATCTTATTATGATGAAATTGACTATGAATCTGATATTATTGAGAAAAACTATGGAACTCTACTCGTTAGGTCTACTTTTGGTGATGGCATAATAGCGGCATCTGATTTTGTAGATGATAACTATGGTTCTATAATAATTAACCAAGGAATATATACAGTGACATCTGATTTTGTAGATGATAATTACGGTTATATAGTAATTGATGATGGTGTATTTTCAATTGGAGATGAATTTGTAGAAGATAACCAGAAGGATATTACTATTTTTAATGGTACTTTTTATATTGGAGATGAATTTGTAGAAGATAACCATGGAATAGTAACGATTCTCGATGGTGAGTTTAATGGAACCCCAAATGAATATTACGAATATTATGATTTATTTGAGGATAATTATAATTTTATAATTATTCATGGCGGAGAATTTAATTCTATAGGTAAATTTTTAACGCGTAATCGTGGAACACTAGAAATTAATGACGGAGAATTTAATTCGGAATCTCATTTTATAAGGGACAACTATGGAGACTTGATTATTAAAAACGGTAATTTTATTAGTAATGAAGGATCGATTGTGTCAAAATCAGATAATGATATAACTATTTTTGGCGGTAATTTTGAATCAGGATATTCTTGTTTTGTAATTGAAAATTCTGGAAAATTAGATATTCGAGGTGGAATGTTTGTAGGAGACTCTTCAAGTGGTAATAACAATGAAGAAGTAATGATGATGAGACAAATGGATATTACTGAACCAATAGGTGGTGGAGTAATATTTTTAAAATCTATCAGCAGAGCGATTTTATCAGGAGGAATTTTTGAAGATACGAGTGGTAACCCAGCATTTTACGTAGAAGAAGGATCTAATATTATAATTCAAGATGGTTATTTTGCGCTTCCTGAAGATACCTGGATGGAGTCAAGTAGGGTTGAAGTAGTTGCTTTTATATCAGATAAAATGCAAATATTAGTTGATGTAACATTAGATGGCAAAGCTCCTTCAGGTAGTGAATTTACATTCGTGTTAAAAGACGAAGAGGGAGAAATACTTCAAAGTAAAAATAATATAGATGGAAAAATTATGTTTGATGAGATAGAGTTCACAAAAACTGGAAACTATATATATACTTTAAATCAACTAGTTGGTGAAAATAAAGAGATTTCTTATGATAAGAGTATATATAAAGCAATGGTTACAGTTGAATTAGTAGACAAGCAGTATAAAGCTTCAGTAAAGTGGGAAAAAGATGGTATGACTTATGGTAAATCCCCATTTTTTTATAATACAAAAATTAAAGAAGGCCCAGATCCAGAACCCGATCCAGATCCAGAACCGGAGCCAGAACCAGAGCCAAAACCAGAACCAAAAGCAGAACCAAAACCAGAGCTAAAGCCAGAGCCAAAACCAGAACCAAAACCAGAGCTAAAGCCGGAACCGAAACCAGTGATAAAACCTATTATTAAAAGCGATACTCCAAAGATTGCTAGGGAATCTCTTCCAAAGACAGGTGAAAATGTAAATAGTAAATTTATCTGGGTTTTAGTAGGATTTTCTATAAGTTTGATAGGTTTAAAACTATATGCAAATAAAGGTAAAAAAATTAATCTTAGATAATAATATAAAAGGATAGACGAATTTAAAAGAGTCGATAAATAAAGAACCATTAGAGATTAAGTTGAAATAAAACTTAGCTTCTAGTGGTTCTTATTAATTGAAAAAGCAATTTTTAAAAAACAAGCGAAATATAAATCATTTAAAATGCATATAGTTCTGAATAGTACGAACTATAAAGAAGAAACATCTTATAAGTATTGACCTTAGAAGCTTTATATTATAATATACAATAGGAACGTTGAAATACGGAGGGGTTAATATGTATGATGTTATTATAGTTGGAGCTGGTCCATCAGGAATATTTACAGCTTATGAGCTTAAAAGAAATAGAAAAGACTTAAAGGTTCTTTTGATAGAAAAGGGTAGAAGCATAGAGAAAAGAATTTGTCCTAAAAGAAAACTTGGAAGATGCATAGGATGTACACCTTGCTCAATTACTACAGGCTTTGCGGGGGCTGGAGCATTCTCAGATGGTAAACTATCTCTATCACCAGATGTTGGTGGAGAGCTTGCTGCAATACTTGGCTATGACAAAGCTCAAAAACTTATAAATGAAGCAGATGATGTATATTTAAGTTTTGGTGCTGATAAAAATGTATATGGAATAGAAAACCAGGATAAAATTTCAATTATTAGAAAAAAAGCGATAGAAGCAAGTCTAAAATTAATAGACTGCCCAATAAGGCATTTAGGAACAGAAGAAGGATATAGAATATATTCAGAGATGGAAAAACATCTATTAGATGAAGGCGTAGAAATAATGTTTAATACTATGGTAGAAGATCTTATTATTGAAGACGGTGAAATTAAGGGCGTCGAGATAAACTCTGGAAAAGAAAACAGTAAAACTTTTTTTGCCAAAAAGACAGTAATTGGTATTGGAAGAGAAGGATCTGGATGGTTTAGAGAAGTTTGTAAGAAAAATAATATAGATACGAAAGTAGGAACAGTAGACATAGGCGTTAGAGTAGAAGTAAGAGATGAGATTATGCAGGAAGTAAACGAAACTCTTTATGAAAGTAAACTCGTTTATTATACTCCAACATTTGATGATAAAGTAAGAGTTTTTTGCTCAAATCCTTCAGGAAGAGTTTCAACAGAGTATTACGACGATGGACTTGCAGTAGTAAATGGTCATGCTTATAAATCAGATGATATGAAAACGAAAAATACAAATTTTGCTCTGCTTGTTTCAAAAGAATTTACAGAGCCCTTTGAAGAACCTATTGAATATGGTAAGCATATAGCGAAACTTGGGAATATGCTCTCTGGTGGTAACATACTTGTTCAAAGATATGGTGATTTTAAAAGAGGAAGACGAACAACAGATGAAAGGCTTTTAAGAAATAATATACACTCTACTCTTAAGGATGCAGTGCCGGGAGATTTATCTTTAGTACTTCCTTATAGAATAATGAAGTCTTTGGATGAGATGATTCAAGCTCTTGATAAAGTACTACCAGGAATGGCAAGTGATGAAACACTTTTATATGGGGTAGAAGTAAAATTTTATTCAAATAAAGTTGTAATAAATAAAAAGTTTGAGACAAATATAAAAAATCTTTATGCAATAGGTGATGGAGCCGGAATTACAAGAGGACTTCAGCAGGCATCAGCAAATGGAATACAAGTAGCAAGAAATATTTTAGAGGAAATTTAAAATACCTAATAAAATAATAAAATAATAAATAAAACAAGAATCCTAACTCATATTTTATGACTTAGGATTTTTTCTTTTTTTGAAAACATGAAAATATAAAAATCATAATTATAAATATAATCCTTAAATTAAAATAATGTACCCAGCAACACGAAATTTGTTGAGTTAATTAAGCATAGAGTAAATTAACTATTATTTTTTTATATCCTTTATAAATAGCAGAGTATATAATGTTTTTAATAAGACATAAAAAACTTTGATTTAAAGAGCTAAATATAGATAAATGCTAGTGTTTTAAATTAATTAATAAATTTCTGTAAGATTTGGCGTTCTGATGAGTCTTATAGATAAGGAGGTGAAAAAGTGACAAAGGAAGAATTTGAAAAGATATACCAAACTTATTTCAAAGATGTTTACTACTATATATTAAGCCTTTCTAAAAATAAACATATTGCAGAGGATATTACATCAGAAGCTTTTTTAAAGGCTATGAAAGCTATTGATAGTTTTAGAGGTGATGCGAAATTAAAAGTATGGCTATGCGAAATTGCGAAAAATGAATACTTTTCATATCTTAGGAAAAATAAAAATATGGATTTCAAAGAAGATATAGAGGATAGTATGAAAAAAGAAAAAGGTGATTCTTTTGAAAAGGATCTTATCTCAAGCTATGAACTTATAAAAATAAGTAATATTATAAATTTTTCTCTTAAAGATCCATACAGTAGAGTATTTCGCCTTAGATTTTACGATGAGCTAAGTTTTAAAGAAATTGGAGCCATATTTGGAAAGACAGATAACTGGGCCTGCGTCACTTATCACAGGTCTAGAAAACAAATTAAAAAACAATTGGAGGATCAACTATGAAAATAACATGTAATGTAGTTCAGGATATGCTACCTCTTGTGGCTGAAGACTTAGCAAGTGGGGATACAGTGATGCTTGTAGGGGAGCATATAAAAAACTGCCCAGACTGCAAGGATGAATATAACGAGCTAAAAAAATCAAAAACTGATTTTAAATATGAGGATGATTTAGAAGCTGCTCCTATAAGAGATATAAGTAGAAAATTAAAAAAGCGAAGAATGTATACAGGAGTTTTAACAGGACTTATCATTAGTCTTTTTTTAGTATTGGTTTTTGATAAAACAACTAAAGCTATTCCTCTATCTTTTAATGAGGCGATAGAGTCAACTCGAGTAGAGGATGAAAAATTATTTATTAAGTTTAAAGAAGATGTATCTAATTATGACATTGTTTCAACTAAAGGAGAAAATATAAACTATGAGATAATGGCATGGAAAACAAGTTTGAGTAAGTTTATAAAAAATGAGTCTAAAACTACTGTAATTGATATTGAGAATGGAAAATCTACTTTGGTTTATTATATAAGCCAGGGAGATGAACTGGATAAAATTATTTATGGGGATAATCCTTATTCTAATGGGGGGGTACTAACACTTCCAAGACTTGCTATGAATTTTTATGTTACTGCTATGGGACTTATCTTATTAGTTTCCAGCGTATTATTATTTTTATTCAGAAAAAAGTCTAAGATAAACAAAGCATTTACTATAATATCATTTTTCTCTGGATCTTATATACTTTCTCATTTAGTTATTCTGGGATTAAGAGGATCAACTCATCATATACTTCGAGATTTAGCTTTTGTTGGTATAACTACAATCTTAATTTTCAGCTTAAGCATTCTAATTAGATATAAAGAGAAGTATATTAGTTAAGAAAAGATAAAATAAAGAAAGACTTTTTTTAATAAACTAATTATAATTTGAGTTTAAAGAGTAAAATGACAAATATTTATCAAAATATATTGACAAAACTTAAACATGTGGTATTATTAGAATATAAAGATAGAATATTCTAGACTGATATTCTAATTAAGGGGGACATAGTTGAAAAATTT
>JAAZDF010000006.1 GCA_012512905.1 Clostridium sp. | reverse complement strand
TACTATTTGTGATACTTCTTGCCTAGATTTACTTATAACTGATGATGAACTAAGTGAGAATATTAAGTCTCAATATACAGATTTCGGTTTAAAAATAGATAATAAATAAAAAAAGAGACGAAATTAATCGTCTCTTTTTTCATTTAAAACATTTGCTTGTATACAGCTTTAATAATTTTTGTAAAGTTATCAGCATCCCAAGCAGATCTTCCTATAAATAGCCCATCTACTTCGTCTTTATCTATTAGATCGCTAAAATTGTCATTATTTACACTACCACCATAAAGTATAGGTATTTCCTTAGCTTTTTCACCTAATATTTCAATTAACATAGTTCTGATCTCTTTATGAATTTCCTCAGCATACTCCGGACTTGCAGGTATTCCTTCTACCCCTATAGCCCAAACTGGCTCATAAGCAATCATAATCTTAGAAATATCTTCTTTTTTTACACCATCTAGTCCAACTTTTAATTGAATTCTTAGAGTTTTTACTGCATCACCGGCATCTTTTTGTTCTTTAGTTTCGCCAATACACAGTAATGGTCTTAAATCATTATTTAAAGCTGATACCAATTTTTTATTGATATCAATGTCTAGTTCCCCCATCTTATGTCTTCTCTCTGAGTGTCCAAGTTCTATTATTTCAGTTCCAACTTCTTTTAACATTACAGGAGAAATTTCACCTGTAAATTGACCTTCTTGAGCCCAATGCATGTTTTGTGCACCAATAGTTATTAACTCTTTTTCTACTGAATCCCTAGCAGGTCCTATAGATGTATAAGAAGGAATTACGAAAAGCTCTATTTTATCTCTTGGTATATCTTTAGTGTTTTCCGCTAAAGTAGTTACAAAATCTATAGAATCTTTTATACTCTTATACATTTTAGTATTTGTACCTAAATAAATCTTTTTCATTTTTACTTCCTTTTATTTGAAATTTTTATCTTCAATATCGTTCATTGCTTCTACTTTTGGAGTTGATGAACCATCAACGAATTCTAATGTTATCCATTCATCAACGATTTTTTTCGCAAGTTCTGGGCCTATTATTCTAGCTCCCATGCATAAAACATTACCATTATTAGAAAGGACTGATCTCTCTGCTGAATAATTCTCATGGCAAACAGCTGCTCTTATGCCTTTACATTTGTTAGCTGTAATTGCCATACCTATTCCAGTTCCACAAATTAAGATTCCTCTTTTCTCAAAATTACTTTCTTGAACTTTTTCTGCAACTTTTTCTGCAACTAATGGATAATAAGTTGTGTCTTCTGAAGTCATTGCACCTACATCTTCAACTTTAACCCCTTTTTCCTGCAAATGATTTTTTATTAGATCTTTTAATTCTACAGCTGCATTATCGCATCCTATAACTATATCTCTCATTTTCTAATCTCCTTTATACTACTTAATATACAAATGATTTTATTTTTAGTTCTAAGTTTATTACCCTATATCCTAGCTAAAAGTTCCCTTTTGTTTTTCATATTATCTACAGCATATAAAAATCTATGCTGTAGTATAATATTGAAATTAACTATTTATATTTTATTCGTTGCAACTTACAACATATTTTATAAAAAGTATTATTTAATTAGGTCTTTAGTTGTATCTACAACATTTTCTACAGTGAAACCAAAGTGATCAAACAATAAATCTCCTGGTGCTGATGCTCCAAAAGCTTTCATTGCAATTACTTTTCCGTCTAGTCCTACGTATTTACCCCAACCTAATTCATTGAAGGCTTCAATAGCAACTCTTTTTCTTACTGTCTTTG